>CAJXFK010000054.1 GCA_913052575.1 uncultured Planctomycetaceae bacterium | reverse complement strand
GCCCTGCTGTCCACCGCCCTGCTGTCCACCGCCCTGCTGTCCACCGCCCTGCTGTTGGGCATTGGCTATGGCCGGAAGGACTGTGACACAAATCAATGCACAGGCTAAGATCAATGCACAGGCTAGACAGAGATTACTGAGGGAAACAAAAATCCGTGACACGCGGCGGATAAGAGTTTGCATAGAAAACTCCCTCTCGGGGAATAACGGGAAACAATCTTGTAGCAATCAGGACCTCACAGAGATTCCCGATCAAGAAAGAGTAGTCCCCAATAAAGCGTAGAGCAATGCGAGCTTTTTAAGAGAAACAGCGTTTTCCTGCACTACAATACGATTCTTGCCACAGAAAAAGGTAGCATCTGTTCTCAAAAATGAGCTGTGAATGCTAATCGCATCTCATAAATAATGCAGCAAAATTAGGTAGCTTGGAATGTCCGTCGCTTTTTAGCGTTGCGATTACTTTGCCGGTTCCCAGCAAAAGATGTCTGTACACGAACTGACCCAGCCCCGAGTAAGGTCTCAATCTCATCCAGTAACTCGCCCGACCACTTCACCCTCTGACCATCAACGTCTAGCAATGCCCGTCTGCCATCGACTAATTCTATGATCATACGGACTGGCGTCTCGCCTGCATGACGAGTTATCAATTCTTTGAGTTGATTGAGAACTTCACAATCGTGTTTTTTCTCAGATATTTTGAGGTGTATGTACTTGACTGGTCGATTCCAGATTTCTGCAATTGGAATGACATCGTTGATAATAAGATTTGTTTCCTCACTACCCGCACGTCTATCGACTGTCCCAGCAACAACCACTACTGCATCTTGTGCGAGGGACTCACCGAGCCTTGCATATTCTTCTGGCCAACAAATACTCCGAACAAGCCCCTGCATATCTTCAAGATCAAACATTCCATAACGGGTGAATGTTGCACCTGGTCTTGGTTGCTTTGTATTCGATAACTTTAGTGACCCAATCAGGCCACCCATCACCACCTCACTTCGCGGGTCAGCTTTTCCTATATCCATTGAACCGTGAGTACAAACCGTCTGCAAAACAGACTTGTACTCTGCCAACGGATGACTGTGAACGTAGTATCCTAATACTTCTTTTTCGAATGAACGCGTCTCGAAATCTGTAAATGGTGCCACATCAGGAAGAACGGCAGCTGGTTCTTCTTCAGGCTCAGCTTCCTCAAAGGCAGCAAACAAATTTTTCTGCCCGCTTCGGCGGTCTGCTAACCGAGCAGCTCCGGAAGAAATCGCCCGTTCAATGCCAGCAAATAAAGCTCCTCGATGCTCCTGTTGACCAAGCAGACTGTCCAACGCTCCAGCCTTTGTCAAATTTTCGAGTGCCGTCTTATTGACCACGGAACCATCAACTCTCCCACAAAGATCAAAAAGATCTCGGTAATCGCCATTTCGCATCCGTTCATGAACAATGGCTTCTGCCGCTTGTTTACCACATCCTTTAATGGCAGAAAGACCGAATAAAATCTCACCTTCTTTTGCTGCAAACTCGGCTTCAGATGAATTGACATCCGGCGAATTCGTCAGAATCTCCATCCGGCGGCAGTCCTCTAAGTGCTCAACGACCGAATCTTTCTTTTTAAAGTTTCGGGCTGGAATATCACCAGTGAGTAAGGCGGCCATAAACTCAGTGGGGTAATGCGTTTTAAGGAACGCCGTTTGCCATGCTAGAAGCGCATATGCTGTCGAATGGCTCTTATTGAATCCGTACCCAGCAAATTTTTCAATAAGGCTGAAGAGATTCGCTGCCTCCGTTTTCGCAAGACCTTTTTCTTCAGCCCCCGCAACGAATTGCTCACGAAATGCCGCAATAGTTTCATACTTTTTCTTACTAATTGCCTTGATGCACGTATACGCACTCGAAAGCTCAATACCACCAAGGCGTTCCAGAATTCGCATCACCTGCTCTTGGTAAACCATGACCCCGTGAGTTTCTTCAAGAACGTCTTTCATAACAGGATGCGGGTACTCTGCCTGCTGACGTCCATGCTTCACTGCAACGTAATCGTCAACCATGCCACCCTCGAGTGGACCCGGGCGATACAAAGCATTCACTGCAACAATGTCCAAAAAGTGATCCGGTTTCATCCGCTGCAGGAGGTCTCGAATGCCACCACTTTCTAACTGAAAAATTCCTTTTGTTTCCCCGCGACAAAGAAGTGCAAAAGTCTCAGCATCATCTAAGGGAAACGCCAAGGGGTCTAAACTTTCCCCTCGCGTTCGTTCGATGATCTCGAGTGTCTTTGTCACAATTGTAAGATACCGGAGACCAAGAAAATCCATTTTCATCAAGCCGGCTCGCTCGACGTCTCCCATGGACCACTGCGTAATGACTTCTTCTTTCCCTGTCACTCTTTGAAGCGGGACGTACTCAGATAGTGGCTGATCAGCAATAACAACTGCAGCAGCATGCGTGCCCACATTACGGGCAAGTCCCTCAATGCGACTCGCCAGGTCAACAAGCTCACGGACCTGAGAATCCGCTTCACATGCCTCTGCGAGCTGAGAACCCGGAGCAGTTGCCTCTGCAAGTGAAATGCCGAGTTGATCTGGTACCAAGGAAACAATCTTGTCGACTTGCGGTATCGAAATTCCAAGAGCGCGACCAACGTCTCGAATAGCTGCTCGGGCAGCAAGAGTTCCAAAAGTTCCAATCTGAGCAACGTTTGCTTCACCGTACTTCTGCTTGACATAGTCAATGACCTCACCACGTCTCTGCTTGCAAAAATCGATATCTATATCAGGTGCTTCAAGGCGACTCACGTCAAGAAAACGCTCAAAGAGCAGGTCGTACTCGAGCGGACAGACATGAGAGAGATAGAGCGAATAAGCAACAAGCGAACCGACGCCACTTCCTCTGGCTGAAGCAGGAATGCCCTTCTCTCGAGCATGGCGAACAAAGTCCCAGCAAATGAGAAAGTAACTGGCGAAACCAAGCGTATTGATGACATCAAGTTCTCTTTCCAGTCGCTCTACAACATTTGTTTGAAGCTCACCACCAGAGACATCACTCCATCGCTTGTCTATCGCTGCGTATCGTTCCCTTAACCCCTCCACACAGAGCCGCTTAAGTTCATCGGCAGCCGTTATTCCTGACGGCAGATCAAAGCCAGGAAAATGACGCTTGCCGAGCTCTAATTCAATAGAGACCGAGTCAGCAATTTTTTGACTCATCCCAACGGCATTATTCACCCACTGCCTATCATGCCCAGCAAATGATTCGTACATCTCTGAAGGACTCTTCAGATAAAATTCCGTTGAATCCATTCGCATACGCGATGCGTCATTCCGGAATCGACCAGTGTTCACACAAAGCAAAATATCTTGAGCTTCAGCATCTTCACGATTCACATAGTGACAATCGCAAGTCGCAACAGGCGGAATACCCATTTCATTTGAGAGATCCACTGCGGCTGCAGTGACTTGCTGCTGGAGATCCAGCCCGTTGTCCTGGACCTCGATAAAATAACGATCACCAAAAAGCTTCTGAAACCAACCTGCTACCTCACGCCCCTGATTGAGTGAATCCTGTTGCTCACGAGACGATCCTATGAGCGCCCGGCTAAATTCACTGGAAAGACATCCTGAAAGACAGATTAATCCTTCAGAGTGCGCTGCAAGTATTTCTCGGTCTATACGTGGCTTGAAATAAAACCCCTCCAGCGATGCCTTGGTTGCAAGTTTCAAAAGATTCGCAAACCCAGTACGGTTTTGAGCAAGTAACGTCAGGTGATAGCTTGCCTCCTTTTGGCTCCCTGAATCCTTCTGAAACCGACTGCCCGGTGCGATATATGCTTCATAGCCGACAATCGGATTTAAGCCGACGTGTTTTGCTTTGCTATAGAACTCCAGAGCTCCGTGCAAGTTTCCGTGGTCAGTAATTGCTAAAGAGTTCATCCCGAGTTCACTTGCACGATGAACGAGCCGATCAATAGAACTCGCGCCATCCAGCAAACTATAGTGGCTGTGGCAGTGAAGATGAGTAAATGATTTTGATATGTCTGTTTCCATCAGCGTGCTCTTCCATGGGCGTCGCGAGGAGGCTCTCCAAATAACACTTTGCTACAAATTAACTTATTCCGACGCAGGCTCTCCAATCTGTCTCAACATTTCTGCAAGACTCGCTTGCAGATCGAGTAGACCCTGCCATGGTGCGAAATCTATTTCAACTTTTTCATGTCCCGGACGCATTACTGCTCCATCCATTGTCTCTCGTAGTATGGCTTGAACGTAATCAAGCAACTCACACAACTCAGCTGACTGAGCAGGGCTTAGCTGCTCAGGCAAAGGAGGCGGTCCACCAGGCAGCAAGGGCAACTTTACATCACCAAGATCTTCAATAATGTCTGAGTGATGCTTGGAAGCACGCTCAAGTCGCTCTTGCATTGCACGAGCACGACCCTGGTCATCACCCGGCATTTTCGAAGCAATATCAGCAATACGACGATCTATATCACTATGGGAACCAATTAATAATACTGATCGGCCAACAGCTATCATATCACCATCGCGGACGATGCGAACATGAATCTCCTCACCATTGACTTTCGTGCCATTCGTACTGTCGAGGTCAGTGAGAACGATTTTTGAGTGATCAGCTTGGAGTTTTAAATGATAACGACTAATTCGTTCGTCATTCAGCTGAATCGTATTCCCTTCTTCCCGTCCAATAGTAACAGGAGTTCCGACGTCACTGTAAATTTTCCCTCGATCAGCACCGTGGAGCACTCGCAGGGTAACATTAGACATGGCGAAAAAATATTTAACAGGCGTGGTAGAGTGCCTGTAGGAAAATAGAAAAACAGACCATTAGTATGGTGCCTCACAAAACAGATCTGGTCAACTTAACCCCCCAAACGATGCTGAATAAAGTTCATCCTGAACCGGACGAATGGCCCATCGCAGTCTTAGGCTACGCTTGTTACACTAATGCTTATGCGTCCGTAGCTCAATTGGATAGAGCATCGGTCTTCGGAACCGAGGGTTGGGGGTTCGAATCCCTCCGGGCGTACTATGTTCAGATTTTGTACTAGCCAAGGTGCTTCGCTGATCTTCAAAACTTATGCAGGCTAGCAGTATCTTCTCTACACTGAATTCTTTCTCATATTCACACCCAACCATGTGAAAAGAACGCCCCCTACTGGTTGCGTCCATCCAAAACTGAGCGAAGCCGGCCTTCGCCGTCAAATAATTCAACTTGTCCGAACGACTCACCTGGCCTCGCTCCTATGGCCACAGTGTTTTCTCCGGATGCATTTTTGACTTCAATACGACCGCCACCTTCATCAACCACCCGGCCCATGTGAAGCAGGATGGTCCCATCATCCGACTCAATCATTAACTCACGGCAGCGAACATGAGAAGACGAGAGAACTTCAGTATTTATTTCGAATTCAGAAACGCTAGGACGGATTGCCAGTCCTATGGCAAGAAATAGAAGTGGGTACACTGTCCAACGTTCACGGCTTGTCATGATTCTTCTCTCATTTTCAGATTCAATACAATTCAATCATCATGAATTTTTCTTAATCGACCAGATAGCCTCAGGATAAGTTGGACTCGCTCAAAAACATTGAGCCAGTCACCGATAACCGACTGCAGAGCCTCTTCACTTGGTCGAATTATTCCTGTAGAGCAACTTGAACCTGCATGCTCAGCAACTGCAGTTCGATATGCTGACAGGGTGCGATCACCGTGTGTAACAACTGGAAAAAAATCTTCGCTGAAGAAAATTGCCACGGGCACTCGCTGCCCACCACAAACGGTTAAATGGGCGGCTATTTCTGGCTGAGCATCACGATCTAGAAACCGTAAATCGATGCAGGATGTAGCATCTGAGAAATGCTTCAATATAGGACATTGACTCGCACAATCACCACACCACGCTCCAGTTAACACCATGACTGGCATTCGACGAACAAAGCCGCTGAGCACCTGCTGATGGCTGGGACTCAGAGACACCTGTGAGTAAGCAGCTTCCCACCTATCTTTATTTTCCGCAGTTGCATGCTCTTCGAGAAATGCTTCATAGGGAAGCGCCTGATTAAAAGCAGACTGCCAAGCTGTTTGAGTAGGAGGACTACCTGAATCGGGAATAATGGATCGAGGAGAGGTAATCGGCTGGCTGGGTGGCATAGGAAACATCCTTATTTGGAACAATGATTCTTATTCGTAAGTCTTCATATTGTAGAGGGATAACGAAAGACCATGGGATTTTCTCAGAAAACTTTTTCTTGCTTCACGCTGCAAGACATCGCATCCATAAAATCACTCTTGACCCATGAAACGTTGCCTAATTACCGTCTCCCCATCTGGAATAGAGATGAGATTTGTGAAGTCGGGTCAGATTTTGTCAGCAAAATCTATTTATTGGCTCAGCAACCTCAGAGACTTCGACCTCCAGTCCTAAACGACCAATCGCTCCCGGAAATGGCTCAGGTTCTCCGCCCCCCTGGGACCTAAGCCTTTCCGGGGGCCTTTTTTTTGAGCTGTCCTGCCTTAAGACACCACCCGTCATAAACGCACACGGGCTCACCCGGTACAATACCTAAAGCACAAGTGAGGTGGAGCAAAACCTTTTGGCCTACTCACAATCTCTCATGAGACACAAAACTTTTCAAAAAAATGGTTGACCATCTTCAGGATCCTACTGTCACAGGCAAGATTCCCCGCTCAAATCCTCCGGGATCAAAAATTCTTATACGTTGGATTTTTGGAGGCCTTACTGTCTGGGGAATAGCTCAGGCAATAGGCGCTTATTCGTTTAATCATGACCCAAGGCGTCCATTGATTGTTCTTGCCTGCGTAGGAGCTTTCCTTGGGTTCTGGGTTTGGCTTTTAGTTGTATTTAAAAACCGACAGAAACAGAATTCGGCACGCGCCGAAGAGTAAAAACTCTTTCAAACGCCAGCGTGCCTTGATCTCTCACTTATCACATGGATCGGCGAGAAGAAATTCTCTCTAGAAATCTCCAATGATGCCTTCCCGTAAAAACTTTGACATTCGCCCTCTTCACCAGAATCGTACTTACTGCCCCTAGCGAATGTCCGTGCTGATAGAAAAACAGTATGGATAGCATCACACCTTCTGTAGGATTATCGATTGCCGACTATTTAATTAATCGACTTGCAAACTACCGCATTTAACACGCCTTCGCATTCGCCTGTAATTTTGTTCTAGCTCCATGGCAAAACTAAGCACCGCGAAATATATCGTGTTAATGGTGCTTTACTCGAAACTATTTTTCATTCGCCCGAATATTACTGCTCGAAATATCGAGTCGAAACTCACGCTCTGAAACAAAGTATGTAACTTCCCGGAGTGCTGCTGGCACATTAAAATCTTCTGGATTTTCAAATGTACCATTTTGAACTCGACCAAATACAATCAACCCTCGTGCTTTTTGGCAGATCGTCTGCATCGCAATGCGGAGTTGTTCCTGAGAACCTCCGTAGTACTTCAAATCTATTAATCGCTTATAAGTATCCGCACCCATCACGAATGTAGACTGTGGGAATGCTTGAATTTTTTCGATAAATGTTGGTGCTCGTGACAACCAGAGATTTTTCCCTTTGAATTGTTCGGCCCGCCGTGAAACTTCTATGTAGTCCAGCATTGGCTTGTCGACGTTGCACACAGATAATTCCCACTCCACAGAACGCTCTGCAATTTCTTCCGCAAGGCGAGCCATCGCAAGGTGCCCCTCATGGAGCGGTGCAAATGATCCTGAAAAAATTAGCTTATCTTGTGTTCTTGCTGAAACACGGTGTAATTCGGCGGGGACATTCGTTTCGATAGGTATCACTAGTTCATCGGCACTGAATAAATTCTGCCAAGTGATCGGTGCCATGTACTGTTCACGAACAATGTCTTCACCTTCCACAAGGAGTGACTCCAACTCCCTTCGCCACGGATATTCTATGTTTGTTGTAAATGTACCGATCAGTACATCGAGAACGAGCAACGCTGCAACATGCTCTTCTTCCAACCTGCTCCTCAGATTATTTTTGAGTAGCAGTGTCGCAGTACGTGTTCCCTGAATATGATGCGTTGCGACATGAATTCTGTGTTGCCCCTGTTTTGGATTAACAGATCGCAAACTAGCCGTCACTGCAACTCCGACATTATTCCCAATCTCTCTTGAAAGTTTGATACTCCGCTGCCACCCAGTAACTGCCAATTGCCTTGCCACTTGATCAGTACAATAGTTCCTTGGCTCACTACCCAGGAGCTCCGTCATGGCTGTCCTTGCATAGGGCACAAGTGCCTCGAGTATGATTTTGCTTGCCCCACCCTGAGTAAGTAATTGCGAAATAACCTCGGAGCCACCACCGGATACAATCAGGACAATCTGTGCACCCGCATGCTGTAATAAGCCAACTGGAGACTGAGGAACATGGGAAGACATAACGACCCCTAATGTGTAGTCGACTAGGAAATTCTGTCCGAGGGACACTCCGCTGAACAACCTAGTTTGCCTCGTCAGCCACCCGTGAAAAAGGAGCCCCTTCTTGAATCGCGGACAAACACCAAAACCACAAGGAACCTAGGCATTTCAACTCCTTTTTTGGCGGAGACCGAGTGAGCATGCCGATACTCAATAAAAGTGCTTGAAGTATCAGGACAGTTGTAAAGCTGAATAAAAATGACACATCAAAACGTTCAATTGGGAAACCTTTGTTTCTTCATAGTTACAACAGCATTTTTTACTTGCCTGCAGGACTTTAGCCAAGCTGATGAAACAAAGACAACCCAGCGGGCAACACAACAGCTATCTGTGAATCCTAATCAGACTGATTTTGAGGTCGCAGTAAACGCAACACCCGAATCTCTGCTCAACGAACTTGTACCTCAACGCAGTGATTCACCCTCTGATTGGCAAACGTACTCTGATGCACTCTATCGATGCGGAGAGCCTCGAATCCTCTGCCCTGCGATTCCACCGCCACCATGTCACCCAACACAACCACCGTTGCTATTTGATCTTGTCGGGAACATAGGAACACCAACGCACGGACCACTGTACAACGGGCCATGTTGTCCTCGGGCTGGTAGTCGCGATGACTGCCCGTGGCCAATAGCTAGACATATCCAAGACACCTTTACCGACTACTTCTATTCACCCAATTATTGGCCGAAATAAACATGACTTGCGGTGTCATACTGTGTCTTAACACCGTATATATAGACTACGACTTTTCGTATCAAGCATAACGAAGGAGTTCAATCGTGCGAGTGGCGATCATCGGTATTGGAGCGATAGCCGAGATACATGCTCGTGCATTGGGTGACATCCCCTCCGTAGAGCTCGTTTCAGCGTGTTGCCGAACTGAGGAGAAAGGTCTCCAATTTGCAGAGCGCCATGGCTGCTCTTGGTACCCTGATGCGGCTCGAATGATCCGGCGTGAAAAACCTGATGCCGTAACGATTGCAACGCCATCAGGCGCTCACCTTGAGTTAGCACTCAAAGCGATACGAAAAGGGGTTCACGTTCTTTGTGAAAAACCTCTTGAGATCACCACTCGGCGAATCGACCGTATGATCAAAGCTGCTGACAAAGCGGGTGTCTGTTTAGGTGCAATCTTTCCACAAAGATTCAACCCAGTTCTTCAGGCTGTGCATGCAGCATCAGCCAATGGTCGTTTTGGTGATCTGGCTATTGCATCTAGTGCAGTCCCATGGTGGCGAGATGACACCTACTACGGACCAGGACGCTGGCAGGGATCTCTTGCACTTGATGGCGGCGGCGCCTTAATGAACCAATCGATACATGGCGTTGATGCTCTCCAATGGATCGCCCATGCATCAATGCCCCACATTCCACAAACTGTCAATCCAGTTGAACGTGTGGCTGCCTTAACTGCTTTAAAGTCTCATGATCCAGTCCATGTTGAAGTCGAAGACACATGCCTAGCGGTTCTTCAGCTCAAAAATGGTGGTCTCGGCCAACTACTTGCAACAACAAGCCTTTTCCCTGGCAACTTGCGACGCTTTATATTTGGTGGTCGTGGAGGAACGGCCGAGGTAGAAGAAGAGCAAATCGTAAACTGGCAGTTTAGAGAATCTCTCTCTGGAGATGATACTATTCGTTCACAATTCTCTAAGATGAATGGCACAACAGGAGGTGCTGCCGACCCAATGGCAATTAACTACTCGTGCCATACGCGAAATTTCCAACAGTTCTTCGATGCTTTGCGAGCTGGAAAACAACCTCAGCTTGATGGTCATGAAGGCCGTAAAGCGGTCGCAATCATCGAAGCGTGCTACAAATCAGCTGCAACCTGCAAATTTGTGAGAATTCCCGACTAATTAGCCGTCCATACTTTACCACCCTCGGATTTTACAACATGCAGTATGGAATCTGTAACGAAACATTTGGAAATTGGTCGTTGAAGCGAAGCTGCGAATTTGCTGCTGAATCAGGATATTCTGGAATTGAAATTGCGCCATTCACACTGAGTGAAGATCCTCGCAGCCTTTCTTCAAATCAAAGAGATGATTTCCGTCGCATCATTGCACAAGCTGGACTTGAATGCATCGGTCTGCACTGGCTTCTTGCCAAAACCGAAGGCTTCCATGTGACTTCGGCTGATAAAAACACCCGTGTTCAAACAATTGCATACCTAACTGAAATGGCTCGTTTGTGTAGAGATCTGGGAGGAAGAACCCTTGTCTTCGGTTCTCCACGCCAGCGAAGCCTGATGGGCGACGTTACAAGAGATGATGCTCATGTTTATATGCAGGATATTTTTTCCGCTTTAATTCCGGTCCTTGAAGAAACCGATACCGTACTTGCTCTTGAACCGCTGTCTCCAGTTGAAACTGATATTCTGACTACTGCAGCCGAAACTCGTGACGTCATTGATTCGATTGGCTCACCTCACATCCGGCTTCATCTGGATGTAAAAGCTATGGCATCTGAAAGCCAATCTATACCTGAGATTATCCATGCAAGTGCTACACACCTCGAACACTTTCACGCCAATGACACAAATCTCCAAGGACCTGGATTTGGAGCAATCGAATTCGGCCCAATATTTCAAGCTCTTCATGAAATCTCATATGCCGGCTGGGTAAGCGTTGAGGTTTTTGATTATGCGCCTGGGGTCGAACAGCTTGCCCGTGAAAGTATTCGATATATGCAACAAGTTGAAGCTGATATCGAGTAACGAATAAACAGACTGCTCTCCTCATACTTCAATAGGTCGGATAAATTTCTCTGGCCTTTGACGGAGGGTCTCCGACGGTAGCTCACCGAATATTTTATGATACCGGTGTGCAAAACGTCCCAGTTCCGTGAATCCATAAGACAATGCAATGTCCGTCACTCTGGCCGATGCATCATCTGATTGCTTGAGATCAATATACGCACGACAAAGCCTTCTATCTGTGAAAAACTGAAGTGGACTTTTTCCAATTATTGTTCTGAAGGCGAGTTCCAGTGTTCTACGGCTTACGTTTAGGTTTGCGCAGAGCGCTGAAATACTGAGTACTGGAGGTTGGGTGGCATCCGCGAGCAAAAGAGCTGCTTCGACAAGTTGCTTTGAGGCTGAGTTATCAAATTGACTTATTTCAGATGGCTCTAAAAGAGAACGAGCAGCGGTCAACAGTTCCTTTTCAAACATTGCTTTCTGAGCTTCATCACTACCAGGCGAAATCTGTGTCAGTAGACTACAAAGCCGCTGCGCCCATCGGCGAACTCTTCTTGGGGCTATTTCAATAAAAGATGACTTTTTGCTGTTAAAAATTGTGTTAATTTCCAAAGAGTGGCCTAGAAACCCATTTCCTAATTGCTCTGCGCACCAGGTTCGGTCGAGAATCATGACAACATGACGCTGACCCGATTTGTACGTCCCTTGAATTGTTCTCCCAGAGTGGTTGATTGGCACGTGACCTTCTGAAATTGATCGGCCCCACCACTTCGCTTCTTTATCAAGAATAGGCAGACAGATACCAAGACGATTTCCTCGTAAATGTCCAAAATTATGGGAACTGGCTCCATATTCCTCTAAGTAGAGAGCTGAGCGATGGGTGCCAGCAAATTGAACCTTGCGACTGAAAGCCCCTTGGGCAAGTTGAACTGTTTCGTAGTCAAACAAGAGATCAAAAATCTCATTGTCTTCAGCTGGATCAACTGTTTGTGTGTGACCCGCGAGAAGTAGTGGACTTTGCTGAGTGGGAACTGGCTTTATAACAGACATTTTTTTATTCTCACTGAACAACAGGTAAACCCTAAAACACAAAACAAAATTTTAGCTTTTAACTTTAAATACTGGCACTGGGACGCTGGAGACAGACCTGCGACTCCGACAACTCTTCGAACTGTAATGTCGTACGAGTGATAGAAAACCTTTCGTTAAGCATGCGTTGTACTTTCTCAAGCGATCCTCGCCAGGTTTCATCCGTGATCACAAGATGCGCTGTCAACATGATCTCTGAGGTACTCGTACCCCATACATGTAAATCCTGTATGTCAACAACCCCCGGCACCTCAATCAAAGCTTGAGATAACTCGTCAATATCAATACGTCGTGGCACTGCATCCATGGCAAGGCCTATGCTCTCAGTAAAGAGGCCCCAGGTGCTCCATGTAATTATCACCATGATTACAACACTGACTACCGGGTCGATCCACTTCAAGTCAGTTGTCATAATAGCCACTCCAGCCACAACTACACCAACAGATACTGCCGCATCGGCGGCCATATGCAAGAATGCCCCCCGCACATTCGCATCCTCTTTACTCCCTCTCATAAAAAGTATCGCTGTCACGGTATTGATCACGACGCCAATCGCCGCAACAACAACCATTGTGAGACCAGCGACCGGTGGCGGTTCACTAAATCGATGAATGGCTTCCCAGGCAATCGCGAAACAGGCTGCAAACAGAAGTATCGCATTTAGAAAAGCAGCGTATATCGATGCTCGGCCAAACCCAAATGTAAATTTCGTCGTAGGCTGTTGACGTGCAAGAAAACTAGCACCCCACGCAACAAGAAGCCCAACAACGTCGCTCGCGTTATGACCGGCATCGGCAATAAGAGCTAGCGAGCCACTAAAAAATCCGAAACCAAGCTCTACAAAAACGAAAACCAAATTGAGGCTCACGCCAATCATCATAGCCCGATCAAGACTTTCAGGCGTCATTGCGTGGGAATGATTATGGGAATGGTGACAAGTCATATAGTACAAAACGGGCTTGTGGGATCATCACTGAAAGATTGCTTGCACGAAACTTATGATAAAATCATACCGTGTCCCAGTACCAATGTCGTACTCATTTTGAAAGATGAGTCATATTCTAATAGACGGCTGTAAAAGAAAGAACCTTATGAGCGATATACTCCGAGTAGCAGTAATTGGCAGCAGCTCATCCGGCGGGTGGGGGCACAATATCGACGAGCTGTTTATTAAAACACCCGGCCTTCGTATCGTTGCAGTTGCTGATGATACACAAGGTGGACTAAGTGAGGCCATCACGCGTCATCGACTTTCAGAAACGAGAAACACTGCTTTTCTCAACTGGGAAAAAATGATCGCTGAGATAAAACCCGATATAGTTGCAATCTGTTCTCGTAATATTGAGCAACACGCAAACATGGCCATCGCCTCAACTGAAGCTGGTGTTCGTGGTATTTTTGTCGAAAAGCCTTTTGTGAGATCTATCTCAGAGGCCGACGCGGTAGTTTCGGCGTGTGAGAATTCCAATACCAAACTGAACCTTGCACTCGTTAATCGATATTGTCCGACAATAGCTGTGATATGTGAATTTATAGCTCAGGGAAAACTCGGTACACTCCTTGAAGTTCGAGCTCGTGGAAAAGAAGACGTACGCGGTGGCGGCGAGGATCTATGGGTACTTGGTCCACATGTTCTCGATCTCATGGTGTACTTCGGTGGCGCGCCTCAGTGGTGCAGTGCAACAGTCACCAAGAACGGACAGCCAGTAGTTCGAAATGATTTTGTAGCTGGTCCAGAAGGGCTTCCAAAGATAGCCGGTGATAGTATCACTGCTTCCTTTGGTCTCGCGAATGGCTTGACTGGTTTTTTTGCAAGCACGCGTGACGCTGGGCTAAAACAACCCAATTTTGGAATCACCCTTCTTGGCACAAAAGGTGAGATACACATTCGGCCGGACTACATTCCGCAAGCTTACTTCCGAGCGGCTCCAGCATGGCGAATGAACCAAACGTACCCATGGATACCAATTGGCGATGAAGGACTTTCCCCTGACCTTACAGACCAAGGCATCAACCGGTCAGAAGTCAGAGCTTCCTGGGGACGCTTGGCCGTGGCGGATCTTGTTGATGCTATTCAATCGGATCGAGAACCTGAAACCGGCATGTTTACAGGCTTAACACTGACAGAGATGAATGAGGCAATTTATGCTTCATCACTCACCGGAAAGCGCCTGCACTGGCCACTTGATCGATCAGAACTGCGAGCTGTTGTGCCGTATTAGCCAGTTCCTCGAAAACAATTATTTCGTCTCTCGACAATAATTACTTTGTGCTCCCGACTGAAATTGCCTTCACACGACGATCATCAACTGTACTTTTACCAATATTTGTGACCGGCGGTGCTATGGGCTGCACCGCAATACCGTACATAGAAGGCTTCACGCCTTCGAACTCCGACGTCGCATTCAGATCTTTCTCTGAAAGCACGGGCGGTCCCAATACCACTGATGTCGCGCGATTTATATCACGACACCAAATATCATGTGGAATGGCCACATTTCCCCAGGCATCGGCTTCAATCCCCCGAGTGACAATTGATGCCGACCGCCATCCAACCGAACGAATTTGTATACCCGTATTTACAAAATCTCGCGCGAGCCAATCAGGTGGACTATATCGGGCATCATAAAAAACATAGATGCGACTCGGCTGGCTTGTTGAAAAGTGCAACTGAAATTTGCGTTGAAATCGATGTGTTTGAAACGTCTGAATCAAATCAGCGCCAAGCAGTCCTTCAGGGAAATCCTCCCCTGGGACTGACTCCCACTTGGGTGTACGGTCACGGAATGCTCGCACGCCATCTCGCATACCGCACGGAACAAGGCCATAGAATCTACGCGTTTTTGGGAGATCTACGTTATCGCTTACAGAATGAATAACAGAGTCTTTTCGATCATGATCAATACCGTGGTTCTTAATCTCAACACTGTGAAGACGTCGAGGTGCCTGCGACCCACTGAGACGAACAGCCTCTCCATCAACAAGACTCACCGTACCAACATTTTGAGAGCGCAACTCAACCTGACCCGAGAGAACTGCCACCCGCACCTCTCCGTCAACGGAAGCATTGACGGCAAATCTCGTCCCAAGATCAACAACCTCACCAACGGGGGTAACAACGGTAAATCCAGCACCCTCCTCTCCGACGTCTATGTCAATTCGTCCTTGAGAAAGATGAAGTCGCATCGGATGCTCGAATCGAGCCATAAGCGGCGATTGGCATTCAAGCATGACACCAGAGGGAAGACGCAAATCAACTGTTCCTTCCGGCAAAACAAGTGTTCGTAAATCTACTTGATCACCAGCAGTAAAAGCCGTTGTTCCAGCAACTCGATCTACCTGCACAAGAACTGGCTGACCAATCGCGGCTGCGTTCCAAATACCACCAGCTAACAAACTTGCAAGAAGCAATGAACAGGCCGCAGCCAGGACTACCGAGTGCCCAAGCCACTTTCTCTGCGACGTGCGCGCATCACCAAGATCACACTTCAGATTGATACGGCCAAAACCACTACCGAAAATCGCCTCTTGAACACCTCTCACAAAAACAGACTTTGTCTCTTCAGCTTCGATTGATACTCTCACTGACTCAGCGAAAGACTGCGTATTCCATCGTGCCTCATCGAAAAGCATGGCATCCATAGCCAGATGGCATTCAATCTGTTGAATGCATTGTGGGTGATCACGCAGATTGTCAATCACAATCTGTTCGTCACCCGGCAATGGTTCACCGTCAACAATCCTGCCCATTGCCTCATCAAAAGAAACATCTTCTTGAGGCAAGCCTACGCCGTTCTTAGAGGTCTTCGAAAAATTCTCATCTGTTATTTTTGATTTTGTCATGTTTGTTTGGCTAGCCTCCACATTTTTAAAATGCTTCAAATCAGGCTCCTATGTCTCCAAGTTGCTTCTGGATGCAGTCTGACAGAGCTGACCGGAGCCTAAATAAAATCTGACTCACATTATTTGCATTCGTATCCTCATCCGCAGCGATAACACCCAAAGAAAGTTGCTCAAAATATCGCTGCTGAACCAGCCGTCTACTTCTTGCAGGAAGTTTCTGCAGGCACTTACGAAGTGCTGAAACCTGCTGCTCATGCTGCTCTGCCTGCTCAACCTCAACACCTGGGTGTGTTGATTTTTCCTCTGCTCTGCTTAATAAGAACTCAGCAACATCATTTGCTAGAACGCGCCGTCGACCCTGCCTACGAAGCTCATTCCGAACCAGATTTCTTGCTATGGTTCTCAGCCATGCACCAAAGTTGGTTCCCCGCTCGAACATCTCAAGTTTCTTGTACGCAATAACAAAAGCTTCTTGTGCAATATCGTCCACCGACTCGGGCCTGACACCGAGCATGCGAATGAACCCCTTGAGACCAGACTGCTCATTCTCAACCTGCTCCATAAACCATTTCGTATTTGTTTTCTTTTTCGGCATGATGTCATTATATGTACTGGCAGGAAGGTTATTACAGAAAGCCATAAAACTACTCCGACAAACGTATTTCAGGCTTTCAACGACTCTGTATGGTGCCGGGCGTTATGTTTTCCCTGCACCATCACTATATTTCCACTCCCGAACGGCTGATGCAAGAATAAAAAAGGGCGATCAGAACAATTGTTCTGATCGCCCCAAGAGACAACCCAGCAGATTACGAAACGTTATCTGCCCATAGTTAACAATCGATTCATAAAGGAAGAGGACCAATTTCTCCATCGCCGCCCACGATAATTGGGTCTGGCAGGGATGAATCAGACTGAATATCGGCTACATCCTCCTCAAGCACCATCGAACGGAACGCTGCGGAGATTAAACTGTCAGGAGAGTCCGTGGCATCATTTGATAGATCCCAGAACATCATTCCGCCTAATCCCATCGCGTCAGCCCACTCTGCCTTTAATGCAATCGATGTTGTAGTCTCGAATGAACTAAAGATATCCTGCCCAGCGTTATAGACATAACTTGCCTGAGCATTGTCATCCCAGTAGAGATCCCACCCGGCTCCAGCATTAATCTGCGACAACAAGTCTTTGTAGTCGTAGTTTCCTGCTTCATAGGTTCCAGGTGCTGCACCGCTTGAGGCTTCGTTATAACCACCGTCACCACCATCGGCGACGCCACTCCACGCTCGCGTATAAAGTGGCGCTCCGAGGACGATCTGTTCTGGAGCAACGCCTGCGTTTAGGTATGCATCCACTGAGGTCTCAATGTCATAGCCGACAGGATCACCCGTGAAGGCCGCTTGGTGACCTGTCGTATCTTCCCACGTGCCGTGGAAGTCATATGTCATGACATTGAAGAAATCGACTGACGGGGCTAGGCCAGCAAGATTGAAATTAGCAATCTTGTCGAGCCCAGCTGGTGAGGCGATAGAGATCTCATATGTCCTGCCAAGTTCACTGCCGAGGTCATCGAGTTTTGCTCGAACATCAGCCATTAGCAGAGCATAGTTTGCTCCATCATTAGGACTGGCAGAATTGCCAGCCTCTCCGCCCCCACCGGGGTACTCCCAGTCAAAGTCAATTCCATCAAAGACTTGGTATGTCGTAAGGAATTCGACAATCGAATCTGAGAACGTGTCACGGCCAGCCTGAGTGGATGTGACTGTGCTGAAATGATCAGAAAGCGTCCACCCACCAACAGCTATGCTCAGTGTCAGATGTGGATTTGCTTCTTTGAGTAGGGCAAGCTGATTGAAGTTTCCCCAGATTGTCTGCTCACTACGAGGATCTTCTGGTGGATAGTACCACTGGTCAGCTTCACCCGTCACACTTTCTTCAGCACTGAATCGCTTTTCAGTCGCAGCATAGGAATCGAACAGTGTCATCTCACCAGCTGCATTAAGATCAGCAAAAGCATAAATCAGATGCGTCAATTCATCAGCTGGTACATCTGCGAGCTGATAATCCCTACCGTAGATTCCCCACTCAGGGAAATACGCAGCCAGCACCTTATCGTGGCTGGCAATAGGTGATGCAGATGGATCAGTCACAACAGGATCAGTCACAACAGGATCAGTCACAACAGGATCAGTCACAACAGGATCAGTCACAACAGGATCAGTCACAACAGGATCAGTCA
>CAJXFK010000053.1 GCA_913052575.1 uncultured Planctomycetaceae bacterium | reverse complement strand
GACCCTCTGTTGGCAAGAACGGGCTGTCACGAGTGTCGTGAATGAGACCACCACTGAAGCCGTAGACCGAGTTTGTTCCAACCATGCCAGGGTTTGTGCCGCCGGTATTTAGATTACCTTGAATGTCTGCAATACCTTGAACACGTGGATTAAAAATATCTACGCTTTCACCACGGAAGCCAGTATTGACTGAGAAATCCGGGGCAAAGACGAACTGATACCCAAGACCAACACGGCCCCCTACACGACCTTCTGCCCAATCGTAGAAGTAGCGAGTGAAATACGAAGCACTTGTGGAAAGACCAACACGAGTATCAAAAAGATAAGGTTCCTGGAACGTTGCGGTGTATCGCTGCAATTCAGTACCAGGAGCTGCCTCGAGTCGAAATCTCTGGCCAGCACCACGAAAGGCAGTCCCATTTCGTATGTCATCCCAACTTGTTGGAAGCCGAGTGATATCAAAGTTCTGTTCATCAACAACAATATTGCCAACCAACCCTGCATTTGAGTTGACACCTGCCCCAATCATGAGCCGACCTGTTTGTGTTTCTTCTGCATTTACATCAACGATGACGTATGGCTCATTGGCTGGAAACGGTTGGAGTGGAGGTTGATTAAAGCCTTGCGGTGGTAGTCCTGGTTGACTCACTCCAGGGACATTTGGAAGCGGATTGAATCCCGAAGGATCTGAGAAGCCAGGTTGTCCAAAACCTGATTGAGCATAGCCGGAGGGTGCCGTAGCCGGCGCGGCGGTGACAGTTTGAGGCTGTCCGACAGGTTGCTGGGTCACTCTTTGCGTCGGTGCGGTATTTGTTGGTGCTGTATTTGCGGGGGGGATTCGCCCATAGTCAATGGCACCAGGGCTTGTTGCTCCTATCGCAGAGCCACCCCAAGCGGCAGCATTGGGGCTCTGAGCAGTTGATGGCGCGGGAACATATGGTTGGGTTGTATTCGGATTCTGCTGCCCAAAGGACTGTCTGTATGGCGGGGGACTTGTGGCGGTTGCTGGAGTAGTGGTAGTAGGGGGCTGATATCCATATGCCGGACTTTGCCCTCGCCATTGTGGCTGTTCATTACCATGGACTGACGGGGTTGGGTCTTTGTCTTCTTTGACAAACTCCTGATCATTTTTTGCAGACTCTTGTTCGGTTGGTGATGGTGCCAACGTACCGTGCAAGACAAGGTCAAGAACCGCTTCCTCTTTATCTGGACTCTGACCTCGAAATCCTTTTTGCGTTGGATCACGTGCGATCAATTCTCGCGATGGGTCGGGCTTACTAAATACGATTCGTGGCCCCTCGCCTCGTGCAGGTTCATTGAGGAAAAGACCACTGGAGGCAATCCGTCGTTCGTCAGCCCGTAGTTTCCGGATATCAAGAATATCACCAGGTCGTAGAGACAGTCGATTTAATATGACGCTGTGACGAGTGTGGGGGTTTTCTCCACCGATCCGAACATTGATTTGTCCTACTCGATACCGCTGACCCTCAGCAACTTTATAAACCAAGTCAAGTTCACCAGGTTCTTCAAGGAATCGAGGGTCGGCTTGTATATCAGCAAACACAAAACCACGGCCACCATAGATGTCACGAATAAGACCTAAGTCGGTATCCATATTGCCTTGGTGAAAAAACTCCCCACTTTTAAGTTTGAGATCTCGTTCAAGAAATTCTCCCTTAAAACGGCTATTACCAAGAAATGACACATTTCGAACTCGATAGCGAGGCCCCTCATTTATGACAAATGTAAGTAGTGCCCAGTCTCTGCCAAGGCCATGAATGACTTGCACTTCACGGCCAACGCGTGCCTGAAAAAAACCAAGGCTTCGGTAATAGGCCGTCAGAGTGTCAACGTCGGAATCAATTTTCTCGTGATCGACGTCCCCACCCAAGAACCAGAAAAATCCAGGTTTTGATTTTATTTGTGTAAGAAGTCGGGCATCGCTTGCAATGCTATTGCCAACAAATGTGGTCCAAAAAGATTTCCTACTCCGGCCTTCATCAATGAGAAAGACAGCGCCCTTATCACTCGATTTGGTTCCTTCAACTGTTGTCACACGTGCCGTGTCATAACCTTTTTCAAGGTAATAACTTTCAAGTTTACGACGCGCTTCTTCAACACCATAGGTATCAATGGAATCGCCAACATCAATTTCTGCTTTTTTACGGAGCGTCCGTGTTGTGACGCGTTGGTTTCCAACGAACTTTACGTAGCGTAGTGTCGGACGTTCGACCACGGTAAAAACAACCACGACACCTTGCCGTACTCGTACATATTTTGGCAAGACGTCAATAAATTTTCGTGTTCGATGAAGGGTGCGTACATCTTCCTCAATGGCTCCGGGGTCAAAAATTTGTCCGGCTCGTGTATTGAGTTGCGGTAGTTTTGAGATTTCCACTGTCTCATTTCCTTCGATTCGAACTTCAACAATGCGTTCGTCTTGTTCTGTAGCTGCAGGGACAGTCGATGGAAGTGGTTCGATGGATTCGGATTGAGCCAAAACATTGTTTGAAACGAGGAGTATTCCGAGCAACCCAATGATGCGAAGGAGGCGAAAACTCTCCACGAACGTGGAGAGTTGAGAAACTCCGACGATACAACTTTTGAATATATGGGTGTTCGGCATAGGTGATTTGGCTCAATCAATTAGTCGATCAACGTCTTGATCATTCAACCCCGGTGAATAGGAGATCGATTTATCAAGTCGCTGAGAAATACCGAAGCAACTCTGTCCTCCACAAGGTGAAAAGTCTCTTTTGTTGAAAACTATGGTTTATTTTTGGGAAAAAAAGAACTTATTTCCCAAGACAAAGGTTGAAGTGTGCTTACCTAGTCTGCGATGCTTAACTGATTGATGTAGTCTCCAAACTCCATACGCGGGTTAACGGAGTAAATGAGGATTTACTCAGAGGCCACGGCCCAACATGACTCATAATAAAAATATGTCACCGACTGTTATTAACTTGAAGGAGTCTGAAGATATACGTGATGTGGTGCATCGCGTAGTGCAAGCACTTGCTGAAGGAAGCATTGTCGGTGTTCCAACTGAATCACACTATTGTTTTGTTGCAGCTGGTACCTGCAAGGCAGCTGTTGAGAGAGCCTGTGCGTTAGCAGATGATTATCACAACGAGCCAAGACTAACGATTGCTATTAAGAGTTGCGATGAAGCAACTGACTGGGTTCCAGACATGAGACCACTTGCAATACGGTTTGCGAGGCAATGTTGGCCAGGGCCTTTAGCAATGCTACTAGCTGATAATCATCCAGATGGTTTAGTGCAGCAACTACCGGTGTTTACACAACCGTATGTATTGAGTGATGACAGAATTCGATTACGGTCACCAGGACACAGGATGTTGCAGGATTGTATGCGACTTTTTGCTGGCCCAGTTGTACTTGCTGAGTTTGGTGGGAATACAAAGCCCCCTTCCACAGTCATGGAACTCATGAATCGTTGTGAAGAGCATAATGAGTCAATGTTGTTTATAGATGATGGCATACAGCCGATTCATGAACCAGTTTCAACAATTGAGATTTGTGATTCAGGTTTTCGTGTGATTCGTGGAAATACTTTCAGTCATGAAGATCTTCACCGTTTCGCAAAAATGACAGTTCTTTTTGTCTGTACAGGGAACACCTGCCGCAGTCCCATGGCTGAGGTATTGCTTCGAGAATACGTCGCTCAAAAATTGCATTGCACACTCAATGAAATTGAAAAATATGGTGTTGAGATACAAAGCGCAGGTATCTCTGCTTGGGGGGGCACTCAGGCAAGTGACAAAGCTGTTTATGCCATGCAACAAAGAGGAATTGATTTAAATGGTCATACGAGCCAACCACTTACTGAAAAATTACTTCAGAAGGCTGAAATTGTCTGGACAATGACGGCTGCTCATCGATCCGCAATTCTCGCCCAGTTTCCAAATTTTACTGACCGAGTACATATGCTTTCACCTAGAAATCAAGACGTGTTAGACCCATTTGGAGGTACGCAGGAAGCCTATAACCAGTGTGCTAAACAAATCCGTGAGCATCTTGACGCTCGAATCGATATACTAGACTTAGGTAATTCAGCACACATTAAGTAGTGAGTTCCACGCGGTTATGTGTGCAATTATGGTTTCGTTTTACGTACGGGAGCCATGGCCTGCAGCCTGGATTGAATGAATGAAAATTGCGATCGGAAGCGACCATCGAGGTGTTGATGCCCGCCGCCGTCTGATCGGATTCCTGGAACGTCATGGTCATTCTATAACTGACTGTGGTAGCCATGATGAAACAGCAGTAGATTATCCAGACGTTGCTGCCAATGTTTCCCGGCAGGTTGCGGACGGAACAGCTGACCGAGGCATTCTACTTTGCTGTACAGGCGTAGGGATGGCTATTGCAGCCAATAAAATTCCTGGTGTTCGCGCTGCTACGTGTCACGATGAGGTTGCGGCTGAGATGAGCCGACGTCATAACGACTTGAATGTTCTGTGCCTAGCGGCTGAAATGGTTGGGGCAGAGCAGCAAGAGAAAATGACAGAAATCTGGCTTAGTACGGATTTTGAGGGTGGCCGTCACGAACGTCGATTAAGCAAGATTTCTGCACTTGAAGCAACGGCGTGTGATCAGCGAAAGACATAAAAGTCTCTTGTATTCCGTATATCTTGCCTAAAACGAGAGCACCCGGCGACAGAAGAACCCTCATTGGTAACGTCGGCGAAATATGCTGATTCTATAGGCCGGCGAAGACTTGTCATGTCGTAACGGTCGTGCCGAAACACAGATCAATTTTTTAAGAAAAATTGCTTCTCAATTCGTTGCGTCAACGAATCACGTTGGTAATGTCGGGGGTATGAAAACCATGCATTTACCGGTTTCTTGGTTATGAGTTTTATCGAAACAATTATTCGAACCGCCGCCTTCGTAAAGGTTGCATCATGAATTTCACAAATATACCGACTCCTGAAGAAGTGTCATGTCTGTTGCAAAATGCAGCATTACGTGATGCGATCGAACCATTTTTGGAGGATGATACTTTTGGTGATATCGATTTTTTTGAAATGCCTACCGAGGTAGAAAATCGTTACCTGGAATCCATGTTGGCTTGGGAACAAGCACCAGTTTTACCTGTAGGACGTTGGTTCAGTCCATCAATCATATTGGAACCGGGGTGTAATCTCGACGAACAACAACTTCGTGAAGAGTTGTGGGCGGTGATTGAGAGGCTCTATGAGGGTCGCATTGTACTCGATTTCACAGACCACCTCTCAGATCATGAACTCTATAACCTCATTCGTAGGGAAATTCTGCCAACGTCGGTCAAACGTGTCGATCTACCAGATAATTATTTTCACTGGGATTGTAGTGTTGCTGGTAAGAGGCCTGAAATTTCCGCTCGTGATTGGTATCCCGAAGCAGTTGCTGAGTCTTTAATTTGGTTGACCTATTACGCTGATAACGCTGAGCGAAGTGAGTGGGAAGTCGAGTATTGCATTGATCTTCCCCCCGCTGAAATCCCACCGTTTCCACGAGCGATGCCATCTGCCCCGGTTTGAGTGATGTGCCGGCTGATGCCACTTTTGCTCCCCCAATTGTTCGCTGTAGAATAAATCAGCAGAATACCTTTGTTGTCGAGGTGTGTAGACGATAAATATTTTGTGTGCCAAACGGACATGTGAGGACACTCATGGTTTCTTACCGATTGTTTCTTCTCTCTTTTGTTTTTTTATCAATGTCCAGTGTGGCTGTTGGACAAAATTCAACGGGTACGACACCACAGGAAATTAACAATGCCATTGCGAAAGCGACCTCATTTTTGAGGGATTATGGTCAACAGCCAGATGGAAGTTTTTCACCTCAGAGTGGGCCAGCAATTACGGCACTTGTAGTCAAGGCACTTGTTCAAAATGGAACGCCTGCTCGTGATCCAATGGTGGAGCGGGGTATCGAATACATTCTCACCTTCCAACAACCCGATGGCGGAATCTATCAGCAAGAATCGGCTGTTGCGAATTATGAAACATCGATTGCCATGCTTGCTCTCCATGCATGTAATGCTTCCCGCCAATATCAGGAGGTAATATACAAAGCTGAGCAATTCCTGACAGCAATCCAATGGGATGAGAGCGAGGGTAATGTTCCTGCTGATCCTGAGTATGGTGGTGCAGGATACGGTCGGCATGAACGACCAGATTTATCAAATACGGCATTTCTCATTGATGCACTGCAAGAGATTGGTACAGGTTCTGATAATGCTGCCATTCAGCGGGCATTAATTTTTGTATCACGATCACAAAATCTAGAAGGTGTTCACAATACGCTACCCTTTGCAACAAAAAATCCTGATGGAGGATTTTATTATACGCCAGCGAATGGTGGTGAAAGTCAGGCTGGCAAAACAGCAACGGGTGGTCTGCGAAGTTATGGATCAATGACATACGCAGGGCTCAAGAGCATGATCTACGCTGGTGTGTCATCTGATGATCCACGAGTTCTCGCTGCGATGAATTGGCTGCGAAGGAATTACACATTCAAAGAGAATCCAGGATTAGGAGAAGCTGGCCTGTATTACTATTTGCACACAGCAGCTAAGGCACTTGATGCCTTAGGCAATGATGAATTTATAGATGTTGAGGGCGTATCGCATGCATGGCGAAAAGACCTTGCAGCTGTCATTCTGAGTACGCAACAAGCCAATGGATCGTGGGTGAATGATAATCCTCGATGGCTTGAGGGAGATGCTCATCTAGTGACAAGTTACGCACTTCTTGCACTAAGTTATAGCCGGGCATCTCCTGCTCACGAAGTTGACTAGATTGAGCACATAGACGCTGAGTGCCTGGAGGTGCAAGAAAACATGGTTATTCTGGATTGTTATGCTTGTAAGTTGTGATCAAGAGAATATCCGATGACAGATAGTAAGTCACAATTAGTTTCAGCGAGAGACGGTATCACAATTGATGATATTGCGAAACGCGCTCATGTTTCAAAGAGTACGGTATCGAGAGTTTTGAATAGTAGTGCAGTCGTCCATGATCACAAGCGAGCCGCTGTTGAAAAGGCAATTCGTGAACTTGGCTTTAAGCCAAATATTTTTGCACAAGGTTTAGCCAGTGGTCGATCCATGACCCTTGGCATTCTCACTCAGAACATGGGTGGCCACTTTTATGACTCAATTGCACAAGGAGCTATTGAGGGTTTAGCAGACTCTGGTTACACACCACTTTTTGTTGATGGAGGTTGGGAACACACCAGAGAGGTTGCTTCCATAGAAGCCCTTCTCTCGCGCAAGGTAGATGGTTTATTGGTAGTGGGTGGGAGAATAGACGCGATAACACTAGTAAAATACAGCAATCAGGTGCCGCTTATTGTTGTAGCGCGAGATATTCATGGTCTCGAAAGGCAGTGTATCTCCGTCGACAACAAGCAGATTGGTTATTTGTCGACAAAATATCTTCTTGAGGAGCGGCATTCACGGATTGTGTTTATTCACGGAAAACAGAATCATCCTGATGCTCGAGATCGTTTTACTGGCTACCTGCAGGCGTTAAGAGAGGCCGGAGTCAGTCAAGCTGAAGAACTTGTTTATCACGGAGACTTCAGTGGAAATGCTGGCCTTAAAGCTGTGAATCATCTTCTTGACCAGGGCATTTGTTTTAGTGCGATCGTCGCAGCAAATGATATGGTTGCGTTTGGTGCGAGACTGGCACTTTATCGACATGGCATTCGTGTGCCGGAAGATATTTCAATCATTGGGTGTGACGACCAAGAGGAAGCGGCCTTGATGACGCCACCACTCACCACTGTACGGCAACCCTCTCATGAAATGGGTGTTGCAGCGGCCAAAGCACTGCTTTCTTTGATAATCAAAAAAGAATGTGAGTTGTCCGCCTTAGAGCCGGCACTGCAAATTCGAGAAAGTGTGAATCGCTTCACTGCGTCATGACTCAAGGATACACGGCTCGTTGGATTGTCTTTGAGTGAATCATTCTTTTAAATCGAACAGTCTTTTAAGTGCCTCTAAAAGACCATGAGGTGGACCAGCTTTACTTTCGCTTCTCAGAGAAACCATTGGAGTGTGGAGCATTTTCGCCGCGTATCTTTCGAATGCTTGCCGAATTTCTTTTTGACTATTTTCGTCAAGCTCTGGGAGTTTATGAAAGAGTCGGTCAAGTTCTACTTCACCTGTTTCATTCCATCCAGCGCGGAGCTGTTCAATGACTGGTACTGTTGAGCGGTGATGAAGTTCGCCCATGAAGCGACGTGTTTCTTCTTCAATAATTGTCAGTGCAGCAGGTAATTCTTTTTGTCGTTTACGTCGATTTGAATCACATGCTTGGCTAAGATCATCAATTGAGTAGAGCCACACTCCTGGCCTGCCACCGATCTGTGAGTCGAAGTCACGGGGAACTGCAAGATCAAGAATAACGAGGGGACGTCCCCGTCGTTGACTTTCGACTTCTTGATAGAGACTGAGGGATACAACAGGCTCTGTAGCGCCGGTTGTACTCACAATAAGATCAGCCTCAACAATTTCTTGAGATAAATTTTCGTAATCTCCAATGTGTACATCGAGTCGTTCTGCCAATTCTTGGGCTCGCTCAATCGAGCGATTCACTATTCGAATATTCCGCGCACCGGCGTCACTCAGATAACGAAGCGTCTCAGCGGCCATCTTTCCTGCTCCAATGAGAAGCACGCGTTTGTCATCAAACCTTTCGAAAACGCCACTTGCAAAATCAGCAACCGCAATGCTTGGGATTGAGAGGCGTTCCCGTCCAACTGCCGTTTCATTGGTCACACGTTTTGCTGCTCTTAAAGCGGCCTGAAAAAGTTCACCTGTGAGAGGTCCAGTTGTGCCACTTTGTTGAGCTAATTGCCATGCCTGTTTTACTTGCGCAACGATTTGAGGCTCACCAAGTACCATACTGTCAAGTCCGGCGGCAACAGAAAAGAGATGCTGCACAGCAGCCGTCCCCTGCTCACCACCGAGTGCTCGGCCAACATGTGTAGGATCAACACCTCTGCACTCCGCGAGAAATATCGCTAATTCATCCGGTGGAGGTGGTCCGCGTCGTTCGCCATCAGCGGCATAGAGTTCAATTCTGTTGCATGTCGATAAAAGAACAGCTTCACTACCTGGAAACTGCTTTTGGAAGCGAGCGAGAGCCTGAGTTGCTTGCTCTGATGAGAAAGCAAGTTTTTCACGTAATTCAATCGGTACAGTCCGGTGATTTCCACCGGTAAAAGTGAGGCTCATGAAGCGTCCTCGACAAAACCGGCTGAAAGAGAACCGCTCTTTTGTTGTGTTGGGGAAAGGCCGTGCTGTGTGTTCCCAAGTACACCCCATGCAATTGAAAGCGTAAGCATCGCGAGACTAACGAGTGACAAAACGGCAGTGATTCTTCGACCAACTGCGTGCTGCCGCATCGTTCGTGATGTAGCGGCTACGAATATAAGCCATGCCACTAGTGCACCCATTCGAAGAACCACAGGGTCAGTCCAAGGCACACTCCCTATCAAACCACGTTGCTGATTTACGATATTCAATATGATTCCAGATAAAAAGCCAAAGCTTCCAGATATGGCAGCTAACACTGTCATTCGTGATGACCAAATCGAAAGCTTTTCTAAGCTTGGCATCCGAAATCCTTGAATCGGCGCCTGTTTCCGAGCAAGCCGCCCAGCTTGTATGAGCCACATCCCACCAGCCAAACCACCAAGGACGACAGCGACACTCATAACAAGATTGAAGCTCCCGTGAATAACGCCCCAAATCTGTGTTGCAGGACTTTGTGGAAATGGTTCGCGGCTTGAAAGTTCAGCAGCTCCGATGAGAGCTAACACAACAGGGAGGACAAAAAGACCAACCGGTGTTCTTGGGTTCGAGAGTGTCATCCATAGAGAGCCCGCCGCTAACAGCCAAGCTGCTAGCAGGTACCAGTCAAATGCACTTGATAACGGAATGGAAGGTAGTGTTGTTGAACGCCAGATAAGATAAAGGCTGTGAGCGAAAAGTCCTGCAGTCACAAAACCAATCATTGTGATGCCACGCACTCCAGATCTAAACCAAAGGCGGCT
The DNA here is from genome assembly GCA_913052575.1 of uncultured Planctomycetaceae bacterium. GTDB lineage: Bacteria > Planctomycetota > Planctomycetia > Pirellulales > UBA1268 > UBA1268. The sequence continues at coordinate 9,655 of CAJXFK010000053.1, read as the reverse complement.
TGCTTCAAATAGAAGAGCAACACCATAGCTGGCAGCGAAACAGACAACAGAAATTCGTGAGATGAAATCAGCCATTGAAACTCAATTAAATCTAGTACCCACAAGGTGTATTACTATTCTAGAAAGAGCATGCCGTCAGGATGGAATTGAAGTAGTGTCAGATTGAACCAATAGACTGAACTGCTCAATTTTTTACTGAATTCGACTATTTAACTATTTTCCAGAAAGAATTTTCTTATTGTACCCAAGAATACGTTACTTTTGAGTCAACGAATCTTCCTTTCAGTCACTATACTTAGCCTTATGACCTTTGATAACAAAGCCTCAGAAAAACAAAGGCAATCCACAGGCGGCGTCGAGGACTCCCTTTTTATGAGGGCTTGTCGTCGTGAAGCGGTCGCTCGCCCACCAGTTTGGCTGATGAGGCAGGCGGGTCGTTATCTGCCCGAATATCAGGCAATTCGCAACAAAGTTACATTTTTGGAACTTTGTAAAAATCCAATACTTTCGGCTGAAGTGATGTTGGCGACAGTTGATCGGCTAGGTGTCGATGCTGCAATTATATTTAGTGACTTGTTGCCAATTTTACAGCCAATGGGACTCGATTTGGAATTTGCTGCAGGGGAAGGTCCCGTCATCCATAATCCACTTCGTAGCCGGACAGATCTTGAGCGGTTCCATGAACTTGTTGATGTCGACCCACTCAGTTTTGTTTTTGAAACAGTACGAGCTACGCGTTCTGGTCTTCAAGAAGAACTGCCCGTCATTGGTTTTGCAGGAGCTCCTTTTACTTTGGCTGGATACGCTATTGAAGGTGGAACAAGTCGGAACTGGTTGCATACAAAACGATTTATGTTGACGGACCCTGATGCGTGGCACGAACTCATGGGTAGACTTGCCAGAACCATCAGTAGGTATCTACATGCTCAATTTGACGCTGGGGCTAATGCCGTACAGGTTTTTGATAGTTGGGTAGGCTGCCTCTCACCAAACCAATACCGTGAATACGTCTTGCCTCATAGCCGAACGGTTTTGGAATCAGTTATTGACCGCGGACCAATAATCCATTTTGCTGCGGGCAATCCAGCGCTTCTACCACTAGCGGCAGAAGCTGGTGGAACAGTTATGGGCATTGATTGGCGCATCGAATTAAATGAAGCCTGGCAGCAAGTGGGCTTTCATCGAGGCGTGCAGGGTAACCTTGATCCAGCGGTATTGCACGCGACCCCTGAGGTTGTCCGACATCGTACAGAAGATATTCTGAAAAGTGTCGCAGGACGTCCCGGACACATTATGAATCTTGGTCATGGCATATTGCCAGAGACTCCGGTTGAGAACGTTCTTGAATTTATTGCGACCGTGCAACAAAAGTAATAAATGTAGGCAATAATTATCAAGACAATAGAAGAATTCTTTGAATATTTTCTGCCTGTGTTTTTGAGTGAATTGGGGTACAACTAAGGGTTGGTTTGTGCGGCACTATACGGTCTCGCTGTCACCAATTTTATTTATCCATTCGCTGAAGACTGATACATATTATGACCACTCTGGAACAACGTCTGTTTCATCTTTTTAATCCACGTGATCGCAAGCGAGCACGCGGCCTTACCCCAGAGAAAGTAATCTGCCCCCGTGTTGGTCAGGTACAGGCAACACTTTCAAGTGATGATGGGACAAGCCATGAAGTTTTACTTGAACTTTCGGCAAATCGACGTGGTGGTATGATCCTCGAAAGTCGTTGCACAAGTCCTGATGGGCGAGCTGGTAAACCATGTGCACTCGTTGCAGCTGTTCTACTCGAAGTAGATCGACGTGGTTTGCTTAGTGGTATCGCAGAGCAAACACCAGTGACGCTCGATGTTGTTGCTGATGACATGGAACATTCTGAGGAATTTGAATCGGAAGAAAATGTATTGGGGGTGAGCCAAGGGAATGACACTGATCATCTAGGTTTAACACAAGCTGGCAGCCAGCCGCAGCAGAGCCCAATCGGTGAGAATAAACCGAGTCAAAAAAAGGTACGGCAGCCAGCATGGTCGACTGAACTTGAAAATCGTCGGCGGTTGGTCGAGCCAGCATTACGAACAAGCAATGTTGTCTTAGGTGGGTTACGAAAAAGTACCGGTACGCTCATGTTTTTACTTGATGCGGCATCGGCAGACAGTCGATTTGTTGCATTGCAGCCATGTCGTATGCCGATTGATGAATCGGGTAATCCGAATGGTCAGCCAAAGCCCATCATCATTGGGCCTCAATCAATTTCTTTCGGACATTTTGATGCCGATGAAAGGCGAGTTTTGGCAAATCTCGCTGGTACAACGTCTGGTGAGACACATCATGGGGGCCAAACTCTTGAGGAGCGAACCATGAGTCGGTTTCTCTTGAGCCGACAATCTGCATCACAGGATCTTGCAATGCTTTGTGCAGAAGGGAGATTAGTTTTCCAGCCAGAACCTCGTCGGTCACCAGAAACAGTCGTACCTTTAGTGTGGGATGCCGGTCGACCATGGGAATTCGCTTTAATGGTTGAACCTGGGGACGATACAGGTCTGGAAGCGTGTCTAGAAAATGACCTTATTTCCAAGAGTGAGAAGCGAATTTGTCCGAAGAAGGCGAGTCTCCACGGTCTTCTTGTGCGAGGGAGTGAGCGACAGTCCCTTCAAACCCCAAGGTTGATTTTGCGAGCAGGATTTATTGTTCTCGGTGATTGCTTGTGCCGCCTTGTAATTGATGCTGCTGCTGAAGAACATCAGACTGAATACTCGGAAAATGATGAACCCGCAGCTATTCGGGGTTGGATGGAGCAATTTGATCGGCGAGGTCCAATTGAGCTTTCAGGGTCACAAATTGATGGACTTATTGAGCAGCTTGCCTCATTAGCAGATTTACCAAAATTAGAACTGCCGGGATGGACAGGGTGGCAGGTAGAGTCAGGAAAGCCCCAGCCCAAATTAGTATTGGATGATTCACCAAATGTGAAAGAGGACCAACAAGACGAGTTTATCGATCCTGAAGCATCACTTGGTAGGCCGAAACGGAAGTCTCGCAAAAGTAAGCCCAAGGTTCAATTGGGTGGTAAGATTTGGTTTGACTATGGCGGGATTCAGATAGCAGCGGATGATCCCGCAGGTGGCGCGGCAGATGCGGCGCGGCGACGACTTGTCAGGAGAAATAGAATAGCAGAGCGCACAGCGCTTACCGCACTTCCACGATTTGGATTTTCTCCAGTCCGTACCGGACAGGCAGGTGTTCTTGAAGAAAATGACATTCCCACACATCACGTTGAGGTTCCTCGTTCACGACTCGACGCTTCGGTTTCCCAGCTAGCGAGTGTTGGGTGGGCAGTTGAGGTGTCTGGTCGACGATATCGGCCAGCTGGTAATGTCGCCTGGAATGTGAACAGCGGTATTGATTGGTTTGAACTCTCTGGATCAATTGACTTTGGTGGCGTAACAGCAGATATGCCAGAACTTCTCGCAGCTCTTGCAAGAGGTGATCGAGCGGTTGATTTAGAGGACGGTTCTCGTGGAATTTTGCCCGCGGACTTTGCGACGCAGCTAGAGCCGCTATTGGCGCTTGCTCAGCAGAAAGACGGTCGTCTTCGGTATGGTCGTATGCAGGCGGCGTTACTTGATGCACTTATAGCTGGGATGCCTCAGTCGCAGGTAGATGATGCATTCTCAGTAATCCGTGATGAATTGGCTGCAGGTGGCAGACCGGAGCCAGAAAACGAACCAGATGGGTTCCAGGGCAGTCTGCGTCACTATCAAAAAGAAGGCTTAGGATGGCTTAGCTTCCTAGAGCGACTTGGCCTTGGTGGTTGCCTCGCTGATGATATGGGCCTCGGGAAGACAATTCAGGTGTTGGCACTTCTTGTAAGAAGGCGACGTGTGGTCCAAGAATCTGGGATAGCCATGCGACCCTCACTCGTGATTGTGCCAAAAAGTCTGATATTCAATTGGATGGAAGAAGCAAAACGATTTGCACCAGAGTTGCGATTGCTTAACTATACTGGACAAGAGCGAACCGATTCAACAGACTCACTGAGTCAGTTTGATCTTGTTCTTACAACGTACGGAACACTTCGTCGTGATATTATTCAGCATCGAAAAGTTGATTTTGACTATGTCATTCTTGATGAGGCACAGTCGATAAAAAATGCAACAAGTCAGGCGGCAAAAGCGTGTCGCTTATTGGGTGCGAGGCAGCGACTAGCTCTGACAGGCACGCCAGTAGAAAATCATATCGGCGAGCTGTGGAGTATTTTTGAATTCTTAAATCCAGGGCAACTAGGAACAGCTGGTCGTTTAAAGAAGTTTCTTGCCGGTGGTCGAGGTAATGGATCAGAACTTGTTGCTCGGGCTGTTCGTCCTTACCTCCTTCGAAGAACAAAAACAGAGGTGCTTTCTGATCTTCCTCAGAAAACAGAGCAAACGTTGTTCTGTGAATTGGGCGATCAACAAAGAAAAGCATATGATGATCTTCGCCAACATTATCGTAATGAACTGACGACGCGTATCGGCCAGCAGGGCATTGGGCGTAGTCGAATTGCAGTTTTGGAGGCTCTGTTACGGCTTCGTCAAGCAGCCTGTCACCCAGGTTTGATCGATGCAGCTCGAATCGATGATCCATCGACTAAATTAGATACGTTGTTAGAGCAACTTGATGAGGTACTTGACGAGGGACACAAGGTCCTCGTGTTTAGCCAGTTCACAAGTTTTCTTGCAATTCTGCGGCGAAAGCTAGATGCGAAAGGCCGGACGTATGAATATCTTGATGGGAAGACAACTGATAGACAAAGCCGTGTTGAGAGGTTCCAAGAAGATCCAGAATGTCGGCTGTTTCTTGTAAGCCTCAAGGCAGGAGGGCAGGGTTTGAATCTGACTGCAGCCGATTACGTTTATATTTTGGATCCTTGGTGGAATCCAGCAGTCGAGGCTCAGGCTATTGACCGTGCTCATCGAATTGGTCAGACGCGGCCTGTTTTTGCCTATCGACTTATTGCCCAAAATACGGTGGAAGAAAAGATACTGGCACTTCAGGATCAAAAACGTGAACTTGCAGCGTCGATTATCAGTGCCGATACCGGTATTCTCTCAGGCCTCACAACGGAAGATGTCGAGATGCTTCTTTCATAAAATATTTTGAAAAAATCTCGAATCTCATAGAATCATCATCTATATGCCACGCTCTTGATCGTGCTGGTGTTGTCATAACTGAAAACATGAAACAGGTAATACCTTTCTGCAAGGCATTTCTGACTTTGGAATCAAGAGATATTAATTGCCCTTCATCAAAAAGTTAGATTGATAAATTAGTAAAAATACCTTTTGTATCCCTGCGTATTTAAATATGTCAATCAATGAATCAACCACGCACCATAAAATTCTCGTTGTAGATGATGAGGAAGATCTACTTGAGTTAGTGCGATACACACTTGCCAAAGAAGGGCACTCCATCACGTGTGTCGACACAGGTGAGAAAGCTGTGGATTCTGTACAACGTAAACTTCCAGATCTGATTGTTCTTGACCTCATGCTTCCGGGTATTGACGGTCTTGAAGTATGTCGCCGTTTGAAGAGAGATTCAAAAACACGACATGTACCAATTATAATGCTCACGGCAAAAAGTGAAGAACGAGATGTCATTACGGGTCTTGATGGAGGTGCGGATGATTACATTACAAAGCCTTTTAGCCCGCGAGTGCTTCTCGCGCGAGTAAAGTCACTTCTGCGCCGGAAGGACGTCGAGATTCGCAGTCAGCAGGAAACAACAATTCAAGTCAGAGACTTAATCATTCATCCTGGCCGGCATGAGGTTACGTTGCAGGGCAATCAACTCAAGTTGACCTATACCGAGTTCGCTCTTCTTCAATTCCTCACGAAAAGACCAGGATGGGCCTATACACGAAGCCAAATCGTCGATGCAGTAAAAGGTGAGGATTATCCAGTTACGGAACGGTCAGTTGATGTTCAAGTAGCGGGTTTGCGGAAGAAACTTGGTGTGTTCGGTAGTAATATTGAGACTGTCCGGGGCGTAGGATATCGGTTCCGGGCATAAATTCTTGAACCCTTTTTTTAATGTTATGCCCAAACCTCGGCTCGCAAGACATTTTTTCGTAGCATACGCGGCAGCATTGGGCACCGTATTAGTTGGGTGTTATTGGCTGTCGACTGTACGCATGGCTTCGGTTATAGAGGAGGCCGAGTTTGAGCGAATGACAGCAACTGCTGTCGGATTGGCAGATATTATTGAAGACGTTGCCAACTTTTCTGGACAGGATTCATATATTCAATTCATCCCGAAAGCAATCATTCGAAGAGGCTATAAGTTTGAGATCATTGACTTTCAAGGGAATCGAATAGATACAAAGTTGTCGACGAAGCCAGCGAAGGATAAAGCCTTAGATAGCGTGCCGGGTTTGTTACAGCTTCTTCGTGAGACAAGATCTGGGAGAATCGCAAAGACAAGTAGCTTTAATATTGATAGTAATAGACGTCTTTTCGTGGTGGCGGTCCCGTTCTCTCCTCAGAATATTCCTGTAGGAGCTCTTTGTATCTCTGCTGAATCACAAGAAATGGATCGGATACTGTCAGATTCACTAAAGCAACTTTTAATTGGCTATTTCGTACTCGGTTTTTTTGCGTTGATCACAGGGTGGTTTATTGTTCTTTGGGTTGCAAAACCAGTTCAGGAGCTTGCTTATGCGGTTCAGCGTATTGCAAGCGGTGATGGAACAGAGCGAATATTAAAGCCGGAGGTAGCAGAACTAGCTGCCATTGCTGAAGCAACGAGTAGATTGAAAGACAAACTTGTAGAGCGGGGTTTAACTCTTGGGCGACGAGATACCGAACAAGAGGCAGTACTGGACAGCATGATGGAAGGCGTGCTCGCAGTTGATGTTCGGCAGAGAATTGTTGGTCTCAATCAAGCAGCAGCGAGGTTATTGAATATTGATATTGAGGTTGCTCTTCGGCAACCTCTTCAGAGTGTGGTGCGAAATCCCGCAATTCGGCACTTTGTCTTACGAGCAATTGATTGTCGTGAGCCAATTGAGGATGACTTTGACATACCGGGTCCTCCAAAAAGAACAATGCGGGCTCATGGAACAGCACTTCGAGACCCTTCCGGAGAGGGTGGAGCTGTAATTGTTTTGAACGATGTAACTGAATTAGAGCGTTTAGAAATTGTTCGGCAAGATTTTGTGGCCAATGTATCGCATGAATTAAAGACACCCATTGCAACAATAAAAGGATTTGTTGAGACACTTCTCGACGGAGCAATCAATGAGCCGGAGGACAATCTACGATTTTTATCTATCGTCGCAAAGCAGGCCGACCGACTTGAAGCAATCATTGAAGATTTGCTGGCTTTATCACGCATTGAACAAAGTGAAGATTCCGGTGCACTTCCTTTAGAGCCGACACGAATAGCCGATCTTTTGGCAACGGCTTGCTCAGACTGTATGCCTCGAGCAGCAGAGCAGGGAATTGAGATGAATATCGATTGCGAGACGAATCTAATTGCTGAAGTCAATGCGCCTCTTATGGAGCAAGCGGTAGTCAACTTAATTGAAAATGCAGTGAAGTACAGCGGCACCCACCAACCAATTTTAATTTGCGCGAGTCTAAAAAGAATTTCTTCTGGGAATAAAGAAGAACTTACAATTAGTGTTGCTGATCGTGGTTGCGGCATCCATCCGGAGCACTTACCGCGACTCTTTGAACGGTTTTACCGTGTTGATAAAGGTCGAAGCAGGCAAGCCGGTGGTACTGGCCTTGGCTTGTCAATTGTGAAGCACATTGTGCAAGCTCATGGAGGAACTATTTCAGTCGAGAGTCAATTGGATGAGGGAAGTTTGTTTTGCCTTCGAATTCCACGTGTTTGATATCTTTATCGCCCTACTGTTTATAATGGGAAGATCATCGGTCAGATATACTGGTTGTAGTAGATGATGAGTCCGCCAATTTTTGATTGAATTGAAGTATTTTTTCCCAGGCACTTTCTGGTGTGTCTGCATATTGGAAAAGATCAAGGTGTTCGTGAGAGATGACGCCAGAGTCAGCGAGGAAGTTAAAGTCGATAACTTTAGACCAGTAATCATGGCCAAATAAAATTATTGGGATAGGCTGCATCCTGTGCGTTTGTCTCAGCGTGAGGGTTTGAAACATTTCATCAAGTGTTCCGAATCCACCAGGGAAGAGCACAGCACCTACGGATCGAAGGATAAAATGAAATTTCCGTAAGGCAAAATATTTAAATTGAAAGCAAAGTTCCGGTGTTATGAATGGATTTGGTTGTTGTTCTCCCGGCAACTTGATGTTCAATCCAATAGATTTGCATCCAACGTCAAAAGCACCCCGGTTTGCAGCCTCCATAATACCAGGGCCTCCTCCGGTGACTACGACATATGATCGCTTTTCATCACATTGATTGTCGATGGAAACAAGTCGAGCAAACTGCCTTGCATCATCATAAAAATGAGATAATTCGACTAATCTCTCATTGCGTTGAACCTCACGGATCAGTTTTGGGTCTTCAGCATCTATCGCTTGATTACGACGAGCTTCAGAGAGTCGTCGTTCTGATGCATTTCTTTCGATAATTTGGGTGCCTCCGAACACAATGACGGTTGACTCAATATTATCTTCTTGAAAAGCAATTTCTGGTTTACCAAGTTCCAGTAACATACGGACGCCACGCATCTCAGTTCGTTCAAGTAGTGCACGATCGTCTTGCGCCAGACTGTAGCTAGGTGCACGAAGGATTGCCTCCATATTTTCAGCGACGAGTGCAATATCATCTCCCAGTATAGTATTCGGAAGGTTGTCACACATGTTTCCGTGAGTCTCACTCCAAGGAGTATTCTCATTAGGTGTATCTTTAACAGTTTCTTTCTTTTTTTTACTCATATTTTTTCTGGTGCGAATGGAGTGCGATGAAACTGAAGAATCTAAAAAGTGTACACTTTCAAAACACGATGTGATCCTCTGGCTTTCGTTGTGTGACGATGCTGGTAAAATATTGAGTTCAGTACTTAATTTCTCTTTTTCATCGATATAGCGATTAAGCTTCTTGTCAAATTCATCATTCGCTTTTTCAACTGATTGTAGAAACATTGCTTTCTCCTTTTTATTATCACCTGTACCATTGTTATAACCATTTGAAGTAATAATTTCTTCTCGTTGACGATAAACAAGCATGTAAGCGTTTTGAGATGGATTCCCAAAATATGTTGCATTTTTTAAAAAAGCCCTATTTCTCTCATCCAGCTCATTGTCTTTTGTTTTGGATTTATGATCATCATTATCATTCACATCAATTACTATCGGTTTGTCATCTGCTTTGGAATTTGTTGTGGTCGTTGTGGTAGATGGAGCTTTAGATTTTGCCTTGTTGTCTTTTTTCTTGCCTTTTTTTGCTTTCTCAAATATTTTTTTCTCTGCTAGTTGATCATTACAATTCCACCACTTTCCATCCATTGCCCTGATATCCGCGACGTAATGTCCACTATCAGCGGATGATCCACGATGATATAAAACAGCAACTAAATCATATATTATGTCTGGCGCGCTATTGCTTTTTCCACTAGACGAAGAACCATTTGTCTTGCTGTCAAACAAATCACTGCCTAAAAAATCGCTCGACTTCAACA
>CAJXFK010000052.1 GCA_913052575.1 uncultured Planctomycetaceae bacterium | reverse complement strand
GACCGCTTTCGAAAAAAGCTATTTCTCTTAAAATCTATTCCAAAACGTGATTTAGACGGGAAAATGCCGTTTCTTTTGCCTCAACTGCCCAACTCTTCCCTTTTACAGATAATTGAGTTTTTTTCACCTCTGGACTTGTCGGCTACTTGAATCACACTGTCCACCACGCGAATGATATCAAGGTAATTCATAGACAAAAGACACTGCAAAAAAAACAATGCACACTCAGCCACCCTCAATACAACGCCACGTTGGCCAAAACCCTCATGATTTTCGCTACCATACGCCCTCTTAATACCCTCCACATGTTGTTTTTATCACCACTTTATTCCCACTAGCCCAATCCTTCCAACTGTTTCTTGAAGTACCGTCTGGTATCTCAAGAAATGACAACTAGGATTTAATTACTTTCCGCTTTTCAGTTGTTGAACATTAAAGGAGTTCTGACTTGTACGACTCGCTCTTGGATGAACTTGAAGATGATGTTGTTGCCCGCCCTAGAGAAGTTGAAGAACTTGGCGACAAGGTTGCCGAAGCTGAGGAAGCAGAAGCAATCCTTGACCATGACACCACTGACTCAGATTTGAGTACTACGGACGGCAACCAAATTGACGCTACCGGACAGGCAACTTCAACAGCCAAGACAAGTGAAACGGTTGATGAAAATGAGGCTGAGGATGCACTTGCTGAGCAAATAGAAAATTGGTCGGACGATCCTGTTCGCATGTATTTGACTCAAATGGGTGAGATACCCCTACTTACAAGAGCTCAAGAAATATATTTGGCCCGACAGATTGAAACGACCAGGGCACAGTTTCGTGCGAAACTTCTTGAATGTGAATATGTTTGCCTGAATGCTTACAAGGTACTTAGTCGTGTGCACAGGGGCGAATTACCCTTTGATCGTACCGTACAAGTCTCAGTAACTGATCGTTTGGAAAAAGAGCAAATTCTTGGACGTCTCCCACACAATCTCCAGACTCTCGAAGTATTAATTGGTCAGAACAAAGCTGACTACCGAATAGCTCTTTCAAAACGTGCCCGTACGACAGAACGAAGAAAAGCGTGGGCTCGATTGGGCCGTCGCCGCAAACGCTGCGTTCGACTGATTGAAGAACTTGGTCTCCGCACCCAGCGAATAGAGACCATGATTCCAACCCTCAATGGCTTTATCCGTCGTCTACGAGAACTTAAAATCAAAATTGATGCTCACAAACGAACAAAGCAGCCTGCATCAAATAGACAAAACCTCGTAGATGAATATCGGGCAATATTGAAAGCATGCCAAGAGACACCGCGAAGCCTCAAGCGGCGCATGAAAGAGATAAATGAGATTTTTGCTCGTTATCAACGTGCCAAAAGAGGTCTTTCCGAAGGAAATCTACGCCTTGTTGTTTCGATAGCAAAAAAGTACCGCAACCGAGGTCTTTCATTTCTTGACTTGATTCAAGAAGGAAATGCTGGCCTGATGCGAGCTGTTGATAAATTTGAATATCGTCGTGGTTTTAAGTTCTGCACATATGCTACCTGGTGGATTCGTCAGGCGATTACACGAGCAGTTGCAGATCAAAGCCGTACGATTCGTATTCCTGTCCATATGGTAGAAACGATGAGTCGAGTTCGAAATGTAGCTCGTCAACTTCTACAAGAGTATGGTCGGGAACCAACGATTGAAGAGATAGCTGCTCGAGCCGGCACACCAGTCGATGAAACTCGTCGTGTCACAGCTATGAGTAGATACCCTATTAGCTTAGATCGTCCTGTGGGTAATAGTGAGGACAGTCATTTCGGCGACCTCCTGCCAGATACTGGGGCAGAAAACCCTGCTGTTGGTGCTGCCCAAGAGATGTTACGCAACCGTATCTCAAAAGTTCTCAAGAGTCTCTCTTACCGTGAAAGAGAGATCATAAAGCTTCGATACGGTCTCGGTGATGGATACAGCTACACATTGGAAGAAGTCGGGCATATTTTCAAAGTAACCAGAGAGCGTATTCGACAAATCGAAGCAAAAGCGGTGCGTAAACTTCAAGCGCCGGCACGCAGCGAAGAACTCTCTGGATTTATCGATTAAAAACTTTTATGCCATACATTACTGATTCTGTATAAGATTTAAATTTTTTACTGCAGCGACAGTAGATAATGAAGGTCTTTCAAAATGCGATTCAGAACGTGTGGTCTAAAAAGGATACAGTTATCGGTAACGTCTGCAACATGTGTTCATGCCCAGCAACTCTTCATGCTACTACTTGTAGCGACAAAAGTTGCTCTTCCAATAAATGGTGTAAAGCCTGTTCAGGCAATCGCCCAAGAACCTATCGGAAACAGCGTAGAGACGCTGGCCCACGATAAACCACAGGCTCTTCACCATATTTGTGAAGCAATGGCACACGGTGGTTTTTTTTCTGGCGCGGTTCTCGTTGCTGAAAACAGCCGCGTGATTTATCGGAAAGCATTTGGCTTGGCAAACAGGGAATGGAAAATACCAAACTCAGTTGATACAAAATTTCGTCTGGCTTCTGTCAGCAAGCAGTTTTGTAGCATGATTATCATGCAACTTATCCAGGAGGAAAAGATCACCCTCAATGACCCGATCACCAAGCATCTTCTTTACTACCGAAAAGACCAAGGTGATAAAATTACTCTACACCACCTCTTGGCACATCAATCTGGAATTCCTGACTTCACAAATTCCTTCAACTATCGAAATACAACTGCTCGTCTTTTGTTTGAGAAAGATGACTTCATTCAGCGGTTCTGTAGCGGCGACCTTACGCATAACCCTGGAGAACTTTATAGCTACAGTAACGCCGGCTATGTGATTCTTGGTCGCATTATTGAAAAAGTGACGAACCGGTCCTACGAGCAAAATATTTTCGATCGAATCACACAACCACTCGGTATGACAAATACTGGATATGACAATCCGCAGAAAATACTCAGTAAAAGAGCTTCAGGCTATACTCACGGCCCTTTTCGTGTTGAAAACTCAACATATATCGAAATGGATCCCGCCCCTGGTGCAGCAGGAGCTGTCTATTCAACTATTGATGATTTGTTCTTATGGGAGCGTGCTCTCGCTACCGACACACTCTTAAAAAAGTTTTACCGAGAACTGATGTTTACCCCGAATACATTGGTCCCGGAGTCTCAGGCAGCAGGTGGCCGACCACACAGCAATTATGGCTATGGATGGCGTATCAACAGTGTCGCACACCCAACGACGGGACGAAGCATCCGTGTCATGAGCCATGGGGGGGCAATCAATGGCTTCCGTGCAATAGTGAGCAGGATACCTGATAGAAAGGCATACGTGGCACTTCTCTGCAACCAAGGTGATCTGCCGGGCTCCAATCCTGTTTGGCAGACACTCAACCGGATGAACACTGAAATACTTCATGTTGTCACGGAGCAGCCTTACAAAATTCCTCCACAACCCAAGCCGACACAAGAAAAAAAATTATATGAAATTGTTTGCAGCAAGGGGGCTGATGCAGCAATTTCTTGGTTCAAAAAGAATGGGGAACGAAATCCATGGGGTGGATCTTTTAATTCTGTTGCACGTGAGTTGATACGGTCCGAAAAAAAAGAAGAGGCACTACTTTTATACGAGCATGACATTCATCAAGCACCGAATAAAATATGGCTCCACCGAAAACTTGTGGAACTGTGTATCCAAATGGGGAAATTCAAAAAGGCGAATAGTGTATTAAAACAAGCCTTACTAGTCAGGCCCGGTGACGAACGATTAATTGAACTTCAAAACGAGGTTCGACACAGGTTCCCCGAACAAGAATTGCGACCTTGACGCTTGTGCGCAGAAGATTAGGGAGTACGTTTATAGCGTCAACACAACACATCTGGAGATCGTTTCAAATGATTCGCACACTTGCTGCTTTTTCATTAGCCATTACTGTAAACCTCGCCGCTGCCTCTGAGCCCATCGTTTTTCCAAAAACTACCATTGATATTGGTATGGTCGTCACCGATCTTGATGCTTCTGTTGCATTTTACACTGATGGCATCGGTTTTAAGGAGTTAGACGGGTTCCAGGTGGACTCTACGCTTGCTGGATCCGCTGGACTCACTGATAACAAGCCTCTCGATGTTCGAGTACTTGTTTTGGGGAACGACAAAACGGCAACAAAGCTGAAACTCATGCAGATAGCTAAAACATCACCACGGTCGGGTGATAATGATTTCATTCATTCTCACACCGGCTTTCGTTATCTAACAATTATCATTGCGGACACTTCAGCAGCGCTGAGCCGTCTAAAAAAAATTGGTGTAATTCCTCTTGCGAAGTCACCTGTAACGCTTCCGCAAAATCTTGTTCCCGGAATGTCTTTAACTTGCGTCAAGGATCCAGACGGGAATCTTGTTGAGCTGATAGGACCAACACCGTAACACTATTGTTTTCGTGATGGGATAACTCCAGCGCGTTCCAGCCAAACAAGAACTTGTTCGGCAAGCACCGGTGGACTATTTTTTTCGGATTCGATTGTAATTTCTGCTTTTTCTGGTTCTTCGTATGGATCGTTAATGCCAGTAAATCCCTTGATTTCGCCAGCGCGAGCTTTCTTGTACAGCCCTTTCGGATCACGACTCTCACAAACGGCTAAGGGAGCTTTGACATACACCTCGACAAAGTCTGTCTCCGAGAGCATTTTACGGACTGCTTCACGATCACGACGATATGGGCTGATAAAAGCCGTTAATGTAATGATTCCAGCCTGAGTAAAGAGTTCGGCCACGGCCCCAATTCGACGAATATTTTCTTTACGGTCCTCAGGTCCAAACCCAAGACCAAATCGCTTTGCGAATGCCTCCCCATGCATTGATTCAAGCAGACTAGGAGATGCATTTAAACCGTGCCGAACATTATCTCCATCAAGAACAAAACTGCGATAGCCGCGGGCATGCAGCTGTTTGTCAACTTCGTTTGCAAGAGTGCTTTTTCCAGATCCTGAGAGCCCTGTGAACCAAATTACACAACCTCTGTGACCTGCACTCGTTTCTCGTTGATCTCGATCAACTGTAGCGGCATGCCATCGGACATCGACCAGTTCAGTGACCTGGTCCTGCTCACCAACTGAATCTTCTTCTGGTTTGTTCAATTGTCTACCCTCGTCTGCTGTCTCAATTCATATCCCCTGATTACACACCTACCATCCACCGAGTACAACAACTTTTTGAATCTGGTTTGATGATCCATCTGGATTGATCCGTTTAATAAGGAGAGCAATCTCTTCGCCCGGTTTGTGCTCACCAATAATACTGGTACAGTCTGCAAAATCACTGATTGGCTTTTTATTAATTTCCATAATGACATCTTGTGGGAGCAAGCCCGCTTTCTCTGCAGAAGAACCAGGCTGTACGCCTGCGATAATACACTGCCCCTGCAAAGGCATTCCTGCAATCCCCAATTTACCACCTTTTCGTATATCAATTTCAGTCTCAGGAAGCCGCTGTCTCAGTTGCTTGATAACATCGTCTGAAAGACCAACACCGAACAAATCAAGACGCTCAATAGCCCGAAGCCTTCCAAGAGTTCCAGCATCTTCCTGTGTAAGCTGAGTACCAAATAAACTCACATGAATTACGTTTTGGAGCCGTGTTATCAATCGCAATGAGCGACTATCACCCTTCCAATTTTCATTAATTTCTACTCGTATTCCAGTAGGGCTGGTCTCACTAATGACTGCTCCGAGTTGTTCGAGTGTCATTCGCGCAGACACGGCCTGAGCTGCATCAAAAAAACAAAGAGCCACTTCGGCCTGCTGGGCCACTGCTGAAGTTCCTTTCTCTGCAATTGATTCAAGAGCTGCCTCAGCTTTGTTCGACAACTCGGAATCATCCTGCCGAAGCATTACTCGAAGTGCATCCACCGCTCGCACCGAAATTTCAGGGTCATCGCCTTGTGCGGCACGAGTTAACTGATTTATAGCGACCACTCCCATTGCAGCGAGCTGCCTCGAAGCTGCTTCACGATCGGCATATTGATTTGCTCCAAGCTGTGCAATTGCTCGCGACACGAGCCCATCTTTTTCAGTACTCGTTTGTTCAGCACCCGTCACCGCCTGCACAACCAGTACTGTTGCTAAAATAAGAATTGCTTGGGAAGCTAGTTGAGACATGTAGTCGATCCACTCGTCAAAAAACAGCTATGTGATAAAAACGTCCGCTCTAAACCCGTCAACTATATCAGTCTTCTGCGACTAAACATTGGCCAGTTCTAGCAGGGTACACTTAAGTACAAGTAACCGACTGCAACAAGGCTCACTTCACCTATGAATTTACCGATTATAGAGAACAACACCCCAATTCAGGACAACACGCCAGCAGCCCCACCTTTACCAATGCACCCAAAAGATGCCATTGCCAGAGGATGGGATAGCGTTGATATCGTTTTTGTTACAGGTGACGCCTATGTTGATCATCCGAGTTTTGCCAATGGTCTTCTTGCCAGACTTTTAGAGTCAGAAGGGTTTCGAGTTGCTGTACTCGCTCAACCAAATTGGCGAACGTGTGACGATTGGAAGCAATTCGGACGACCGAGACTTTTCTTCGCTATCTCGGCTGGCAATATGGACTCTATGATTAATCACTACACGGCGAATCGCAAAGTGCGTAACGACGACGCATATTCACCGAATGGTCAAATTGGACTCCGTCCTGACAGGGCAACCTTAGCGTACTGCCAGCGATCACGAGAGGCTTTCCCGGGTGTACCAGTTGTCGCTGGTGGGGTTGAAGCGAGTTTGAGACGTATTGCACATTATGATTATTGGAGTGATACCGTACGTCGATCGATATTACTCGATTCAAAAGCTGACATGCTTGCCTTTGGTATGGGTGAAAGAACAATTCTTGATATTGCAAAAGGCTTTCAGGCAGGAAAAACAGTTCAAGAGATGAGAACACTACGTGGTGTAGCATTTCGACTTGGGGCAAGTGAGCCAATCCCTGTTGATGAGAACACACGAGAACTTCCAGCATACGAAATCGCCAAAGTAGATTCTGATGCGTTTTGTGAAATGACACGTATAAGTCATCTCGAAACAAATCCACATAATGCTAAAAGACTCGTTCAGCGACATGGGCGTGAAGCAGTAGTCATTAACCCTCCTGCTCTACCACTTGAAGAACATGAAATGGATCGTGTTTACGCGTTGCCATTTACTCGCCGCCCTCATCCACGATATGGCACAGAACGAATACCAGCTTTTGAAGTTGTTGAAAACAGTGTTCAAATCATGCGGGGCTGCTTTGGAGGCTGTACATTTTGCTCAATCACAGCCCATGAGGGTCGAATTATTCAAAGCCGTTCGAAGCAGTCCATACTCACTGAAGTAAAACGTCTCGCAAGCCAGCCAGGTTTTAAAGGTACGGTTTCTGACATTGGTGGCCCAACGGCCAACATGTACAAAATGCGTTGTATTCGACCCGAGGTCGAAGCAAAATGTCGACGGCTTTCCTGTGTCCACCCTACAGTTTGCAAACTTCTCGGAACTGACCACGGTCCGCTGAAGGAAGTTATGCGGGAAACCCGTACTGTCCCGGGGGTAAAACGTGTACTCGTTGCAAGCGGTGTCCGCATGGATTTAGCACGCCAGGATCCTGAATATCTTAGAGAACTGGCTGAGCACCATGTTGGAGGACATTTAAAGGTTGCGCCAGAGCATACCGATCCAAAAGTGCTCGCCCTCATGAAAAAGCCTCCAGCAAATGACTATGTTGAATTTGACAAGGCCTTTCGTACAGCAAGTCGTCGAATTGGAAAACGACAATATACAGTTCCCTATTTCATCGCGAGCCACCCGGGAAGTGGCCTTGAGGAGATGATCGAACTAGCGATCTTTTTGAAGCGTAATGGGTACAAACCGGATCAGGTCCAAGACTTTATTCCCAGTCCTTTTGACATTGCAGCCTGCATGTACCACACCGGCCACGATCCGATGACAGGAAAATCAGTCACGGTTACAAAAGGGCTCCGGGACCGCCGAATGCAAAAGTCACTTCTCCAGTTTTTCAAACCAGAGAATTATTTTGAAGTGCGTAAAGCGCTCGAACACGTTGGGAGGCACGATCTTATTGGCTCTGGCTGCGATAGCTTAATACCAGACCGACCTCCACGAGAGGCTCTTAACAAAAAAAGACGTGACGCAAATCAAGCCTTTGCTGAACAAAAATCTGGAGACCACATTCGAGGTCTAAGGAAAACAAGAAAAAAACAGGGGGGCAGAGTGTCCCGTTCGCAGAAAACAGTTGGGTACAGGCCAAAGCGTCCTGGAAATGAATGAGTCGTATCGCCAACCATTGATGAGCAAGGACAACGTGGTCTTTGACATCTATTATTTGTGTACATGTCGCACACAATTCATGACAATAGAATCAATCAAAGGTGAATCGAATGAAACGAATCCTGTTCTTGGCTTTGTTAGCGGTCACGGCACTCGGGGCTATGACACCTCCTCGTTTAGCTTTTGCCGTCAGCCCCAGAAATCCATATCGAAGTTTTAATTTAAGTGGTGTTAATTATGGCTCAATGCGTTGGGAGCGTACACAACGGCAAAAACAAAGTAGTGGTTCTTTTAACAAGTGGCCAGTTGGAAATTCTAGAACACGCTCAAGTCGTTCAATGAGAGTTGATAGATTTCGAAACGGCATCTACATATCCAGTGGTGGGGTCAATAATGGAACAACGCAGAACAAAACAATGAGAACTTCCTCACGCTGACTCGACTGAATCTTCATCATTTAACGGATCGTCCTGATAAATCCGATACTTTTTGGTCACTAAAGCACCACCTCGTTCGAGAGTTCGTTTCGAAAGATGATTGCTCTCTAGGACCCAAGAAAACTCTACTTCCTTCATGCCCCACTTGTAGAGCCGCGGAACAAGCGCCGCATGTAGCACAAGACCTACACCCCAGGCTTGATACTCTGGAACAACATTGGTGCTGATTGCTCTCATACGTTTAATAGCTGACTTGTTCCACAATAACTTTAAAAACCCGAAAGGGAAAAGCCGTCCATTCATTGCTTTGATACGTGAGTTGTAATCAAGCAAACAGAAAACAGTACCGATAGGCTTCCCATCGACTTCAGCTACTAAAGAAAGTTCTGGAACAATAAGGTGCTTTAAATGCTTAGCCATGTGATTTACCTCACCTTTTGAAAGGGGCACAAACCCCCACGTTCCAGCAAGACTTGTATTATAAATATCAAGGAACATACGAACCTCTTCGGTAAACCTAGAACGATCAAGAGATCGAACTGAAACACCGAAACGCTCCTTCACGCCCTCGACCATTACACCTAACTTCGAATCTATGCCCTCGAGCATCGACATCTCACCCCAAAAAGCATATAGGTCTTCGATTTTTTTCAAACCATTTGCTTCAATGAGATCTGCATAATAAGGACGGTTATGTGTCATCATAAAAAAGGGTGGCGTTGCAAATCCCTCAATTAATAATCCACACTCGTAATTCAAAGATGGATTGGCAGGACCTCGCAAACACGACATCCCCTCATCTGAGAGCCAATTCTTTGCGGCATCAAATAATTTGGTTGCAGCCTCGAGGTCATCATGACATTCAAAGAAGCCAAAGAATCCACGGTTTTCTTTATAACGCTCGATATGACCCACATTGACAATTGCCGTAATACGACCGACGTCTCTGCCACCACGTGTGGCTAAAAATGACTTCGTCTTATTTCGCGCATAAAACGGGTGTGGATGAAACCCTAACAATTCCTCCTGAGCACGTCGCAACGGCGGAATCCAACAAGTATCACTGGCGTATATCTGCCAGGGCAGATCAATAAATCTGCGCTGCTGACGACGATGAACAACTGCCTCGATGCTAATAGCCGACACGTAAAACCCCTCTAAATAGTGGTGTTAGTCTGCGTGCATTTCCAACAATAACATTCTCTCAATAACGCCAAATTCTCCTATAAAACAATAGAAAACGTCAATGTCAGCTTCTTCCAGAATGATTCAACTTCTCCAAAAGTTGCCTTATTTTTTTTTCCGATTTAACTCATATGAAGAGACGTTATCGCTGCTTCAAAGGGATCATTTCCTGCAAGCGCCAACGCACGTACAGCAAATATCGACGTAGTGAACCCCTGATCTTGATAGCCATGCCCGATCTCCATAATTCGTACAACAAAGGCCATGGCAAATCTTGCCTTGTAACTGGTGCTACTGGACTGGTTGGCAACAATGTTGTTCGAAGATTTCTTAACGCTGGTTGGAACGTAAAGGTACTCGTTCGGCCTCGCCACAGTGGACCCACTATTGAATTAGAAGGTCTCCCTGTTGAGCGAATTACTGGTAGCCTCGAAGAAGTAGATAGTCTCCGCAAATCTGTCGACGAGATTGATCTAGTCATTCACTCTGCTGCGATGGTGCATTGTGGCTGGAGTTATCATGACGAGATGTATCGTGTCAATGTGGAGGGAACAGCCCGTCTTGCTGAAATCACACGCTTGGTAGGTGCTCGCTTTATTCATGTGTCGAGCGTTGATGCTCTTGGATTACGCTCAGACGGCATTCCTGCTGATGAAGAAACACCACCGGGTGGCATGGTTGAATGTCCATATGTATTAACAAAAAGAATGGCCGAATCTGCTGTCCTCACAGAAGTTGACCGTGGCCTCGATGCTGTGATTGTAAATCCTGTATATATGATTGGTCCATGGGACTGGAAGCCTTCGAGTGGTCGTATGCTCCTTGAAGTCGCAAGTGGAAAAGGCCTTTTAGCCCCTCCTGGTGCCAATGACTTTGTGGATGTTCGTGATGTCGTAAATGGTATTGAAGCGGCAAATGAACGCGGCCAAACAGGTCGCCGCTATATTCTAGGGGGACATGCCCTAACCTATCTTGCCGCGTGGAAAGTATTTGCGGAGGTCGCAGGTCGTCGCCCACCCATCGGAAATGCTCCTCCACTAGCAGTCCGAGCTGCTGGTCGGCTTGGAGATCTCGCTTGCACACTCCTTCGACGTGAGCCTCCCGTGAATTCAGCGGCAGCAGAAATGTCGATGCTTCGCCATAACTTCTCGTGTAAACGAGCGATTAATGAACTCGGGTACAAAATTCGCCCGTTAGAAGTCGCTGCAGCTGATGCTTGGGCATGGTTTTGTGAAAATGGGTACGCAAAAAATTCAGGAGAGCGTTACACTCAACCAGCATCATGCCACACATCCTACTCGTCGAAGACGAGGACCATCTCGCCATCGGCATCCGGTACAACCTGACGTCTGAAGGCCTGACGGTAACAACTGCTGCCGATGGACACGACGCTTTGGCTGTTCTTGATAAGCCAAATGCAGATATTGATCTCGTGGTACTTGATGTAATGCTGCCGGGCCTAAGTGGCTACGCTGTCTGCGAAGAGATTCGAAGTCGAGGCAACTTGATTCCGGTAATCATGCTCACAGCGAGAACACTTGTTGAAGACCGTATTCGAGGATTTGACGCTGGAGCAGATGTTTACCTCCAGAAGCCTTTTGATCTCGATGAACTTCTTTCAGTTATACGTAGCCTGCTTCGTCGACGCCGAAATGGCATAGAATCGGTTCATGAAGAATCTACTTCGAATCACTCCGAAAACAGCTTCTCATTCGGTAAAGCCCATATCAATTTTGATACCTGGGAGGCTTGTTGTGATAATCGTCAAATTCGACTCACTGTGCTGGAAATGAAACTCCTCCGATATCTCATCGAACACGAAGGTCTCGTGTTGTCTCGAACTGAATTACTTAAAAATGTATGGGGAATGGATCGTGCACCGGCAACACGGACCGTCGACACCTTTATGCTTCATCTAAGAAAATTATTTGAGGCAAACCCATCTGAACCACGTCACTTTCTATCTGTCCGAGGTGCTGGCTATCGTTTTGTCAGTGATTCCATCGAACATTCAGAACAAAAAAAGTAGAACTTTTTAACTTGAGAGTAGAGCACTGGCAGCTGCAGACGGGTCTGAACTTACCAAGAGCGATTCGCCAACGAGTATCGCTTGAACTCCGGCAGCCTCAAGCTGCTCAACATCAGCTCGTGAGCGAATTCCGCTTTCGGCAACAAGCACACATTCTGGTGGGATTTTTTCTTTCAGCCTCAAAACATGACCAATATCCGTTTTCATTGTGCTCAAGTCTCGATTATTAACACCTATGAGAGTTGCTCCTAAATCTAAAACCCGTGAAAGGTTTTCGCTACTATGCAATTCAACAAGTGGTGTCATTCCAAGATCGATAACTTCTCTATAGAGGCTTCTTAGGAGACAGTCGTCAAGACACTCAGCAATGAGAAGAACGGCATCAGCTCCATAGAGACGTGCCTCGTTTACTTGGTACGAATCGACAATAAATTCTTTTCTTAATACAGGCAACGATGACGCTCTCCGAGTAGCTACGAGATCCTCGAGACTGCCTCCGAAATCCTCCCCATCGGTCAAGACTGAAATCGCTGCAGCTCCAGCTTTTTCGTAGCCACGAGCTATCTCGGCCGGTTCAGCACCGGGACGAATCTCACCCGCCGAAGGACTGCGTCGTTTGAATTCTGCAATTAAACGCATTCCAACTGGCCGAGAAACAGCTGCAAAGAAATCTCGCGGTTGATCACAATTATCAAGTTGCTTCTTAAGGCTGGAAAGTGGAAGTACGGCCTTCGCTTCAGCTACTTCTTTTCGTTTTCGAATTATGATTCTGTCAAGCACTGACGACATCTGGTTCTCACATGATTAGGACTTTCGGAACACAGCTTTCGCTAAAAGGACTTGTGTTGTCGTGACAAGTAATTTATGCCGATGAATATACTTCGCGAAGTATACGGCTTGTCACCCGGAACAAACCGATTTCTTGTCCATCTTCAACTATCTCAATTAATGTCGGAAATGGCGTCGCGAAGTGAAGATCATCGGAAGATTTGCTTCATTTGCCGCTGCAATAACCTCTGGATCTCGCTTTGAACCACCAGGCTGAATAATAGCCGCAATGCCAGCTTGCTTAATAAGTTCAATGGAATCTGGGAACGGAAAAAATGCGTCTGATGCAAGCACGCCACCTTCTGCTCGATCACCTGCTTTTTCTAATGCTATTCGAACTGCATCAACCCGGCTTGTTTGCCCCACACCAGCTCCTACGAGGCTTGTCCCCTGACAAACAGCGATCGCATTACTCGTAAGCCGGCGAACCATTGTAAACGCAAAGTCAAGCGGCTGAGTCAGATTTCTTGCAGGTGCTTTACTCGTCACAACCTCCCATGCAGTTGGATCATCTGGAGTCTCGTCTGGTCGCTGCGCTAACATCCCACCTGCAACACTTCGTAGCTCGAGACCAGCGGTAGGCCCCCACGGATCACCTGGTGGCACTTCCACTAATCGTACACTTGTCTTCCATGCTGGACGTGTCGTGAGGACCGTTACGGCCCCTCGAGAAAAGGCTGGTGCAGCAATCACTTCAATAAACATACCTGGCTTCAGGAGACATTCAGCTGCTGCCTCATCAAAAAGACGATTAACCGCAACGATAGATCCAAAAGCACTTATTGAATCTGCGGCCATAGCTGCACCTAGAGCTTCATCAATTGTAGCGGCACTCGCCGCACCACAAGGATTGGTGTGCTTAATGACTGCGGCGCCAGGATCTTGAATCAAGTCGGCAATTCGAACTGCAGCGTCAAGATCAAGTAAATTGTTGTAAGAAAGCTCTTTACCCGATAGCTGCTTTAAACCAGCGAGTCCAAAATGTGTATCAGCGGGCGCATACATTGCAGCCGACTGGTGTGGATTTTCGCCGTATCGTAACGACATCCTTCGCTCAAGTCCGAGAGCAAACCGAGCCGGGAGTGGCGGTTCCTCAGACTGGGATTCTTTTGATGTTGGTTTTGCTCCTCCCGCTACCAAGCCTGCGTGACCCGCCATCCAACGTGCGATGACAGCGTCGTATTCGGCAGTACGTTCAAAAGCACTCGCGGCAAACAATTGTCTTTCTGCGAGCGTAGTACCTCCACGAATCATTGCGGCTATTGCCTCGTCATACTGATCAGGACCTGTAACAACTGCAGTAAAGGCATGGTTCTTGGCTGCTGCTCGTACAAGGCTTGGGCCACCGATATCGATTAATTCAATCGCATCATCTGCCGTACAGTCGTCTTTGCTAATAACGCTCCCGAAAGGATACAGATTCACAACAATCAGTTCGAATCGATTAATTCCATGCTCTGCCAAAACCTTCAGATCATCCGCCCTATCACCGCGAGCCAGGATGCCGGCAAAAATATTTGGATGAAGTGTTTTCACACGTCCATCGAGTACTTCTGGAAAACCCGTTATTGACGACACATCTTCGACAGAGACACCGAATTCCTTTAGAGCTCGTGCTGTTCCGCCAGTACTGACAGCTATAATTCCCGCTGCTTTGAGCGCTGAAGCTAATTTGTCGAGACCTGCTTTATCGTAGACACTTATGAGCGCACGGCGTATTGGTAGCATGCTGACATTGGAATCATGATTTGGGCTGTTATTCGAGGACGAGACGGGGTTCGATGCGAATTGAGACATTTTTATTTACAGTGGAGAAGTAAAACTTAATTTTGATCACTCAATTCAAGATTAGAACCGGCAACGTGATTTACTCAAAGGGTTCCGCGCCGCTCCGGTCAACCAGGCTAGTCTTTGCCAGAGTTTGCCCTGTGCAGATCAACTTCAATAATTGTGCCCCGTTTTGTCAAATGACCTTTTATAAAAACACGACCCCGTAATTGCTTGACAATTGATTTCACAAGATACAGCCCTAGCCCTGTTCCAGGGGTAGCTCGTTCTAACTCACTCCCTAACCGAACGAACCGTCGAAAAACCTGCCCGCGGTCTGCAAGTGGAATGCCTGGGCCATTATCTGCGACGCGAACCAATACACGATTTTTCTTTTTTAATTCCACCGTAACATCAACATGTGGCTCAGGAAGTGAATACTTTACTGCGTTATCAATAACATTTCGAAATACAAGCTCGATATCAGCCTCCCTTCCCTGCACAAAAAAACCTTCCGTTTTAGATTCTGCATTGATCACAATACAATCATTGGGAACCTGATGACGCTCAGCGACCCGCTTAGCCACATTTTTGAGTACAGGAACCATCGGGGTCGCTTCAGCAATTGATAAAGCTGGTCGATGCATTGTTTTTGCCGCATCAAGGAGATGATCGATAAGGGTGTCCAGCCGCTCTACGTCTTCCAACATGAATCGATGAAAATCTAATTGCTCTACTGGTGGTACTGGCCGACGGGTCAATGTCTGTAAATAAAGCTTGAGTGAGGCGAGCGGACTTTTGAGTTCGTGAGTCACACTATCAATAAAATTGCTCTGACGCTGTGATAACGCAATTGCCTTGACTGCCAAGGCGAAATAAATAATGACGCCAACTAATACAAGTACTAGAAGTGATACACCAACTGCTAATAAAACCCAGTAGAATGCTGCATTTTTGGAGCCTAGTGCAGCCGCTATACTGACAAGAACCCATCCGACTCCAAGCGTGATGATTGATCCAATTAAGACCACACCAAGTGTAATCGGCCAACCTAATGAACGACGCGGTTCCACAAAATATCCTCTCTTTCAGTGAAATTAGATTACTGTTTTGTCTGCTCGTTATGAAACCTGTTTTTATTAAATCTCATTTAATACTTTCAAAGAATGTCTGACTTTCCACTTCCAAAAAGTAAACCATGTGTTCCGATTCATTTTGAGGTCGGACGAATCAGTGTTGAATTCTCGTGGAACAATGATCGATGGCACCATTGCTTTCGAATAGATCAGAAGAATTGTCTCCAATCGGTCGAAAAGGACGGCATCACTCAAAGTAATGTAGAAAGAACAGCTCCTCACGGCATTACTGATACGTGGCCTGCCTCACCGGTTATTACCGAAGTAACGCCAACTGAAGCCATGGGCCGCCAAGCACTTGTAGCCATTGGGTTGGCTGGACGTTCACATTTTTCAGCAAGTTTAACAGCCTCAGAAGCTGTTGAAGACTCGATGCTCATTGAAGTTGCCTGTAGAGCCCAAGAAGCACCAAAATGGCTCGGTTCAACCTATTATCGCTGCGGAAAAAGCCCCCCAGATGATCTTATTGTAATTCAACCGAAGGCAATCGACTCTTTTGACCGACCCGTGACAATCCTTTGGTCATATCGTGTTTCAGTAGGGGGTATTGAGGCGGTACACCCTGCATCTTGCGGCAAACTGCTCTTTCCGTCAAATTGTTGAAGATCAGCGATCATCTGGCGATCGCTCCTTGGCAATGCAGAAAAAGTTGATGGAAGGTTCTGATGTTTGAAGTTATCGAGCAACTGAAGGCCGAATGGACTGATAAATATGTCGTAATTAACTCACCAGCACCGGAACTCAGTCGGTTTGCAAAAACCACTGGCACGGTACGAGCCGTCAATATGAACGGTCGCTGCCTCGTGGAGTTTGATCAGTTCAACAACATAGGCTGGTATGACATTGACCCATCGCATCTTAGAGTTGTTACAGAGCCACTGCCGAAGCCCGAAAAGACAGCGGTCACAAAAACTGCACCTGCTGCAAAGGTATCCTCGACAAAAACGGCTCCAGCAAAGAAACAGTCAACCGCGGACGTACTTGCAGCAGCACGAGGAGGTGGTTCAAAGCCTGCGGCAAAAACAACTGAAAAACTATCTGTAGCAGAAATTTTGGCGAAAGCTCGTGGGTCTTCACCCGAGCCAACTGCCGAGTCAACTGCCGAACCAACTGCGGAGTCAACGCCAGACCAAGAACAATTGACTGAAAATTCAATAGTTGCAGAAGAAATGACTATTGAGACAGAATCGCTTCCTGATAAGGGGGCTTCGGTAGGGTCTCTCCCAACGACAACCGCAGAAAAAATTGCATGGTGCAGACAACACGATGCGCAGTAATTAGGTCACACCAGCAACCCTCTGTCATGAAACCGAACGAAAGGGATGAAACATGTTTCAAAATCAACTCCGTCTCAAGAGAATTTCGTCGGCTGCTCTCCTTTATGTAACACTGATTCTTCCTGGCTGCGGACGCATTACGAACCATCCTCTAGTGAACATCGCAAAAGAAGAGGTTGCTGTAAATAATCGTTCTCAAGCAATGTTAGGAGAACCATTGACTTGGCAAGGAACAGTCACTGGCCGAGCGAATGAAGTTGACGGAATTGCAGCCATGCAAATCCCTGTTCTTGGTCCAAAAACAACTGCGACAGTCATCGTTGAAGGGAAGAAGTTTGGGGATGAGTGGGGCGTGACACTACTGGAAATTCGCCCAGACAACGGAGATGAAAAACTTTCACTGACCGCGGACCTTGCTATGCGAAGTGGTGTTGAAACACCAAAATTTGATCCTCATGCAGCACAGTCATCGTCTTCTGAAACTGCGCCACCACCTGCTGAAATCACAATTGACTTACCTCCAGGGATACCTGGACCAGAGTAAATTTTTTAGTTCATTTCACGCAGACGAGCCAATTCTTCTTCACGGCCAATGACAAGTAGAATTTGATCCTGAATGAGTTTTGTCCGCCCTTCAGGAAACATCTGAAATCGTCCCTGCATAACATCCCGTAATCCCAGAACAAAAACTCCAACGGTACTCCGAAGATCTGCTTCGGCAAGGGTCTTTCCCTCCAATGACTCTGGTACGGTGATTTCAACGACGCTATATTCCGGATCAATTGGTAGAAAGTCAAGGACGTTTGGCCAACTTGACTTATCGGCTAATTCTTTAGCAACCATCTCCTCTGGAAAGACCACGCGATTTGCACCAAGGTGCGAGAGAATTTTTCCGTGCTCTTTTGTAACTCCTTTTACAACAACATCACGAGCACCAAGTTCTTTGACATGCAGCGTTGCTAAGAGTGACCGAGAAATTGTTTCCCCGAGTGAGATGAAAACTGATGTTGAATCTTTAATCGGAAGGTTTTCAAGTAACTCTCGATCAGTTGCATCACCAATGATCGCCTCATGGATCACATTCTTGACCGCATCTAATCGGTCACGCCGCTGATCAACTCCGGTTACCCGGCACCCGTTCGCTGCCAATTGGCTCGCTAATGCAGAGCCAAAAGAACCCATTCCGAGCATGATAAAACGTTTACTACTAGTTGAAGGCATCTTATATTAGCCGACAAGCGGCTCCTCCTCAGGGTAGTTCGGCTGGTACGTAGGTCGCTGCCGAGACAAAGCAACTGCAACAGTGATGGGACCCAAA
Organism: uncultured Planctomycetaceae bacterium; assembly: GCA_913052575.1. Lineage (GTDB taxonomy): Bacteria > Planctomycetota > Planctomycetia > Pirellulales > UBA1268 > UBA1268. The sequence goes on along the minus strand of CAJXFK010000052.1, from coordinate 1,708 downwards.
CGGCCCAGAAGCATCAAGATAGCCAAAATGAATTTTCCAGGAATTGTGAGTGAAGCCGTAATTCCAGTAGATAGTCCCACCGTTCCTAATGCTGATATACATTCAAACGATGCATCAAGAAACCAGCGTGGCCGTTCAGCTGCCTTCCCTCCATTTTCAACACCCAAAAGTGCAACGAGTGCAACGAATGCAATTGCAACAAAAACTAATGCTGTTGCAGTGGCTCGCTCAACTGCACGCTCCGGAATCGTGCGTTTTGCAAAATTAGCTCGTTCCTGTCCTCGAAAGCTTGCCCCAGCGCGGGTTAGGAGTGTCATGAAAGTGCTGACTTTAAATCCACCGCCTGTAGAGCCAGGGCCCGCACCGATAGCCATAAGCAGTATTGTGAGAAAGAGCGTCGCACTTGACAAACTCCCGTACTCGACTGTGTGAAAGCCAGCAGTACGACATGTCGTTGTATGAAATAGCCCAAGCAAAATACGGTTTGACAGGGGCTGACCTGCCAAAACACCGTCTGACTCGAATACCCAAAAACTCACTGCACCGAAGGCAAGCAAACCAGCCGTCCCTAGCAACATTAACTTCGAATGCATATGCAGCCTATCCCAAAGAGATTCCCGGCTCCAGAGACGCGAAGTGATATCAAAAAGCACCGGGAATCCAAGCCCTCCAACAACAACAAGACCACAAATAATCAGGTTTACAGGGATATCCGTATTGTATGCCACAAGGCTATCATCCCCGAGAGAGAAACCTGCGTTACAGAACGCCGACACGGAATGAAAAGCCGCCCTCCAAATGACATCCATTGGCTCACGGGTACCCCACGTCGCCGCAGTCAGCAGTAAAAAACCAATGAATTCTGAGCAGAGCACAACCACTAGAACCATCAACGCCAACTGACGGAGCCCCCGGGCTGACTTGATTCCAAGGGTCTCTGCAATGACAGCTCGCTGCCTGACTGTTGCCTCTCCACCAATCTGAAAAATAAGAAGCGTTGTGATTGTCATGATTCCGAGGCCACCAAGCTGAATCAGTATCAAGATGACCCCCTGGCCGAAGGGTGAAAAGTCTTCGACAGTTGATCGTACGGTTAAACCCGTCACACAACAGGCACTGGTAGCGGTAAATGCCGCGTCAACAATGGTTAACACTGGTTGATCAGGCGCACGAGAGGCCGGAAGAGCCAGCAAGCCGGTCCCAATTGCAATTGCACCGAGGTACGTAAAAAACGACCAGCGGGCGGAGTAACTTGCGAGAGATCCTGTAAATTCAGCCATCTAATGCGGCGGCTTGGGCTCGTAGGCCCTGATCCGCCACCCAAAACTCGTTCCAAAGCGTATGACGACGATCGCTTACTGTCCTCGGAAACCGAATTCATATGATACTTTCCAGACCACAAGTCAGGCAAACCAGGCTGCCAAGAACCCCGCATGAACGAAAAAATCGAAACCTTTTCCCAAATGTTTGACTCTGGCCCAAAGACGTACATAATGCAGAGGTTCCTCACGGTGATTGCAAACTGCCGTGGCATTTTGCCACCCCCGCCGCAGTACTCGATAACTTGAAGTTAGCGAGTAAATAGCCGTGAGGACACGCACGTCCAAGGTCTGGGATTTCCCGTCCTACTGTAGTCTGATCGTATTGGTTTTTTCTGTAAGGAGTGGTTGGTTTCCATGGCCAGAATTCGAAATGTATTCGAGATTAT
>CAJXFK010000051.1 GCA_913052575.1 uncultured Planctomycetaceae bacterium | reverse complement strand
TGACAGTGGCGTTGGAACACTGGGTGAGAAGAGGTACCCTAGCGTAAGATAGTTGGAGGAATGCCAGCTTTTGGGACGAATTATGCAATAGCGTCGGAATATTTTGTTGACTAGGCTGCTCCGGGAAAAATCCTGGAATTGCCAGTTTTTTGTTTCAATTCCTTGTTCGACGATACGGATTCGGGCATGAATACTCTCGGGAAAATATTTGTTTTTGCTGTGATGATCATGAGCGTTGTGTTCATGAGCTTTGCTATCGCAATTTTTTCATCGCATACAAATTGGCAAGAAGAATCAAAGCGTTTGGCAACAGAACTTGAACAGTCTCAAGCAGAGCGTCAGGAAAAAGAGTCAGAACTGACAAAGCTCAATGAACAAATTGTTGCTTCCGAAAAAGACCGAGAGCAAGTAGTTGCAAAACTTGAAACAGCTCTTCAGCAAAAAGATGGGGAGCTAGCAGACCTCAAGCAAAAGCGTGATGCAGAAATTAGTGATCTGGATAAGGACATCAAGGAACTCGCTGAGGCAAAAGATGAACGAGACGCTGCCGAGAAACTTGTGAGTGAGTTACGAGAGGAAATCCATGGTCTTCAAGAAAATCTCAAGGGATCGGTAAATCGAGGTTCTGAACTAGCTGCTGAATTGCATCAGGCCGAATCTGATCTAGCCATGGCTACTGAGCGTAAAACGCAGCTTGAGCAACAGGTTTCAAATGCACGGGTAATTTTGCAGCAAAACGGTCTTTCATTAAAGCGACCTCGCACGGTCATACCAGTTGTTGGTGGCGTTGTTACAGCTGTTGCAGACGATCTCGTTGAAGTTTCGATTGGCAGTGATGATGGGCTTCAAGCTGGCCATGAATTAGAAGTGTTTCGAGCTGATGAATATTTAGGCCGCCTTCGTGTTGTGAGTGTGAAGCCTGACCGTGCCGTTGTTCGTGTGCTGAAAGATTTTGCCCGTGGAATTGTGCAGCGAGGAGATCGTGTTGCAACACGCCTCAAACTCGACAGTTAGTGTAAGCAGTGCGAATCTTTTGGAGATGTGAATATGGTTGATAGTGGTGAGCCAAATTATCCAAAGCGGCAAAATGCATATACCGGAATGATGATGCTGTCTTTTACTGCGATTTCGATTGGCTGTCTCATTCTTGCGCTTGAACTGTGGGCCCGAGGTCTACCGCTTAAACCATAGAAATCCTGCTGCTTAATTTCCGAAGAAATTAAATGGTTCGTCTTTGCCCCGTGGTGCAGGCTTTTCTCCTTCTGTTTTTTCGACCTTCTCAGTAGAAGGCTGAGGGTTTTCGGAAAAGGTCTCTTCATTTGAGGTGTTTGAAGAAGATGTCGAAGGTTGAATGCTGGATTGTTCACTCGCTACAACTCGTGGTCTCAGTGAAGCCAGAAGCCCCCGAGGTGAGGCGAGGATAATTCGCTCCGAAGAACGATTGGTAACAGGGATAGTGAAGGGTCCGGGGCAAAGCCAGGCGTCTTGTTTTCCGTCAATGAGTCGAATGGCGGTAATCCTGTTCATGATGTCGTAACACCATAGATGGCCGCCGATACAAGCCAGAAACCTGCCCTGAAGAGATGTCTTCCACAATCGTTCCCCATTATGAGCATTGTGTGCGGCAATACCTTCTGCGCCAAGAGAAACGAGAAGTGTCTCGTTCTTAAGCATGATTTGTGGTCGCGGCATATTGGGATGGAGGCTGGTTTCTAGCAAGTACCGCCATGTGAGTCGAAGGCCTCGTGTTGCATCTTCAAACCTTGCGAGCTCTCCCTTTTCAGTAGCAGCAAAGACAACTGTGCCAGAAACCAAGACCGGGCCGTTTGGATTGTCATGGAGAAAGAATTCATGTCGTTCCCAGCCCTCTTCTGCAGGCTCTATCGCAGTCAGGCGTCCATGGTCGGTGCACCAAAGAACACCCTCCCCGAATCGTGAAGGTTGTTGCTCAACGAAACCATGAGCTTTAATGCGAACCGGGTCAAGACTCAGTTTATTGGAGGAACTTGTTTGTGAATCAGCCCCTGCTTCCCCATCGGAATCTGAGGGGCGTCGGTAGGGATTGACGGGGAGGCGATAAACAGTTTTGTCCCAAAGGGGAACATAGACCCAGTCACCAACAGGAAGGCTCCCCGCAGACGGAGGAGCTGGTAGTCTTCGCTTCCAGAAAACAAAACCAGTACGGCTGTCGATTCCGAAAGTATTCATGTCACGGTTAATCGTTACAAGATCTCGATCTATTCCAGCAGAATGAAGAGGTGCCTTTGGTAGCCCGAGGGGCGCTGACCAAAGCAATGTTCCAGGAAGAGGACCGTTCACTTCAGGAGCATTACCATCACTTGATCGAACCGCGTGCACGATGCCATCTTCAGACTGTGCAATAACCATCCACTGTGCCGTGTCGATCTGATTGAGTCGGTAGCGATCAGAGTCAAAAGGAAGCTGAATAATCCATTCGCGAGTCAGTCCAACACGCTCAACCTCGAATGGATCAGCTGCGGTTCCGTACAGACTCTCCGCATCTGCCTGGGATAAGGAAGCACTAATTACGCAGATGATAAGCCACAGACCTATCCGTAATCTCCATAACTGAAACATATCTATGCTCCCTATCGAGGATCCTTGTTCTGGTCGAAGTTCCTCAAAATCTTCAAGTCTTCGTACCACCACTACCAATACGTTACTTCACAGAAAAACTGATGCAAAAAGATGGAATAAAGTCCTTTTGTTCTCTCTCCGCAGAAACAGCCACCCCTGCTGCGTATTGATCTGTGATTGGTAAGATATGACACTGAAAAGTCTCCCTCGTAACCATTTGAAGACAGTTTGATTCACTGCTTTTAATTTTATGCCAAAGGTTCCCCAATCCGCTGCTGAAAAGCCAGATTCATTTGCCTTACTACTCGGGTATTTGAATTTCTCAGCTGGTGCTATTGATGTGTCCGCGTGGAGAGCCATTAATGATATCTATGCACAGTTTGAACCATGTGCCAAACATGGTGAGATCGTAGAGCAGGCGGGTACCGTTGAGAAGGTAGCAGATGCATTACAGGAAGCCCTCAAGCATCTTCACCAGACTGATCCTGTGTTTCAGAATATTGACCAAGCAGAGGGTGTTGTCAGGATTGTTTTTGAACGAGTGTTGCCGGCGTACCGTGAATTTCACAGTGACCTTTTAGAACATCAGGCATTGGGTGCAATAGAGCGACCATTTTTTCTCATGGCAATTTTTCAAGCGATTCTTGCAATCGGTGGACCATGGGAGGGAGAAGACGATGGCATTGTTGAAAAAGTATTTTTCAAAATTAACGACTACATGGGCTGGCGGCCTGTTGCGGTACTTGAAAATGGTCAGCTATCAGAGCCATATCTTCACGAGCGGGTGCGGCCTATTCCAATTTATATACGCGGCGTAGGAGCAGCTCACGGCCACTTTTCAATGCTTGTTGATCAAGCTATTCAGATTCTAGAAGAGGCTCCAAAAGAACTTCTTGAGCAGGCAGATTTTGACTTGGAGTTGCTGAGCGAACTAGCAGTTGATCCTCGAGCTTTTGATTTTTTACATCCAGCAGCAAGTCGTCCAAATTATCTTTTTGGTCTTTGGGATCCGGCATGTATTGATGATGAAGGGTATTACCGACGCCTCGTTATTCAGCAGGCAACACTTGAGGGAATCTTGTCTTGGTCAGCAGAATCGCATCCTGGTGTACCAGTAGAACAACTTCAGCAGGAATCAGCAGCCGTGCTAGCAGGTGTTATGTTGATGGCCTCGGGGCTCTCCGGGCGCGGCCCAGGGGCCATACAATCTGGCATGTCTCTCACGGATTTGCTTCCGCGGATAGCCGCTTATCGAGATAACTTTTATCGCTGGCTCATAACTCGGCTTCCTGACGAGCACCGCCTTCGGCTTGAGACAGAAGCTCGAAGTCTACAACAGCCATTTGGGGGTGTGCGGAGACATATCAACATGCTGCTAGCCGACCGTCGTGCTCGACAAGTTGGGAGTGTGACACTGGCATCAGTTCTTGCCAGACTTGGTCGGATCGATGCAGCTGAGAGATTAGTAGGTCTTGTGCCCGCAGCGAGCGCGAGGATGTTGGCTCGGATCACGAGCCGTATTGTTATTGCTCAGGGAATGTGCCGTCGTGGAGATAATGAATCTCTCCAAAAGGCTGTAGAAACGCTAAGTGAAGCAAAGAATCTTTTGATGCGAGGTATTCATTGCGGTGCATTAGTTGATCCATGGAACATTCTTGGTTTTGCTGGCCAGTTTCCACTTCACGAGCCCGGAGGGGAGGCGTTGCCAGATTCACGAGTAGATGACCTGATTGGGAGCGTTGGTAATCTACTTGAGTGTGCCTGTCTAGCTTGGCAGCGATCCTGTCTTCAGTCGAATAAAGAAATTGCAAATAAGGCCAGTGGCTTAGTTGAAGAGTTGGCGTCTTGGTGGGATCAATATGCGACGACATCAGTCGGTGGGATACCGCATCTTTCTGGTATTGAAATGGTTCAGTCTGCTCGTGAAGTCGTTGCGGTCTTGGAAGAACGACGTGCAACTGCACCGGTTCCGTTGTCCCCTACGTTTTGGCGGGATGCAGTAGCAGATTTTTCATCTGCGAGAACTCATGCAGCAGCAGCAGATGCCCTTTTGCAAGAAAAAGATTTTGATGCTGCTATGGGATTGCTCGTGCACTGGATAACACTGCTTGAGGGTGATGAAATTGATCATTCTGGAAATTCATGGTTAGTTGCGTCCCACCGATGGTTGCGGTCCGCACTCACAGACCTTAGTGATTCGGGCTGTAATCGTGTGCGGCGATTTCTAGAATTAGTCGAGGCGAATACGGCAGGTCTTACAGAAATGATCGATATTGCTGCCTCCGGTCAAGAACCTCAGAGTCGAGACGAATCAGGAACAGTACTCACTGATGAAACAGACGATGATCAGATTGGCACAGATGAAAGTGTTGCTTCTGCATATGAGTCCATGGTTTGGCAGGATTCCACAGATGATGGGACAGACGGCGGGATGCTTGATGTAGATCTTCCTGCCGGTGCTTCAAATCCAGTTGTAGCAGTTGAAGAAGCTGCTGATTTTATGACAGGTGTTATCGTGATGCTTCGGCAGACGATAGTAACTGGTTGTCTTGATGCAGCTGCTGGGCAGATTGAGACGTCTGCAGTTGAAATCGACTCTTTGAGAGGCTGGCGACAGACCTTGAGGAGACTGCGGCGAGCGATGGTACGTGCCGCCATGCATATTATTTCGCGAGATCAGCACCAGCCTCGTGGAATGACCGCAGCAGAGTTTGATCGTCTTCGTTGGCAACGCGATGTTGCGGCAGAAAGATTGGTTGAGGCAGCACTTCAAACTGGTGAAACAATTTGGATGTTGTCAGCCCGAATTGCAATAGCTCAGGAGGTTGTACAAAAAACGAATCTGTCTCACGATGAAGCGAATCGTATTCCTTCTAAAATTATGCCAAAGCCAGCAGTTGGAAAGTTGTTGGCTGCCATCTTTGTTGATGATCAGCAAATGATCCATCAACAAATGGAACGCATTCGTCATCATCTTCGTGGCAAGACGGTGCTTTATGTGCCATTAGCGAGAGGTGGTCGGGCTGATCGCGTATTTGCGGCAAGGATGCGAGAACGGCTGTTGGAAAGGCTAGTAGCTGTTTTGCCTCGCCGTGGTCTCGTAGAGGACACAATCGGCCTTGTGCGTCTTGCAAAAAAACTGGAGAGTCGGCGTCCTCCTGGTGCAGCGAGTGTTAGTGAGTTTGATCGTGTTTTTGAGTCGGCGACGACATCGCTCGTAGGCCGAATTGTAGCCAGCGCTCCAGTACCTGGGCCCGGCGAATCTGAGCCATCGAGTGTTGTTGCAACCCAACGAATCTTAGATGGGCTGGCGATTCTTATTCCAAAGCTATTAGAAACGTGGACCACTCACGCTCGACAGTTACGACTTTCTGTGCTGGAGCGAGTTCGAGATGATAAATCATTTCATGTCGTTGAAGAATTTATTAAGCATTATGGTGCCGGTTTATTTACTCAGCATTTGCTTACACCGTCTTCCTTGCGAAGCATTCTTCGTGGTGGTGTCCGCCCATTTCTTGAGCGGCTTATCAAACAAGATGCTGCAGGAGCAGATTGGCGCATTCTGGATTCAGGTGAAGATGGTGAATCGAATACAGCGAGTCCTATAAAATTGATTGAAGCAATCAATGCTGGTGATATTTCGCTCAAACAAGCAACGAGTCGACTTCGGTTAATCTTAGAAAGTGTTGCAGAAAATCATTCAGAATATAGAGACTGGAACTCAACGACAACACAATCTGATCGAGGTGATTATCTTTATGTGCTACTCGAGTTTTTACGTATAAAAGCAGAATATGAAAGGATCGTCTGGACCCTTCGTCCTGTAAGTATGGCTCATCGGGTACTGGTTCGAAGTGGGGCGACTGAGGCAGCATCCGCCTGGAGAGAACGTATGGAAGAGGAGACTGCGGACACTGCAAATGATCTCATCGAACGCCTCTCAGTGCTTCAGCAAAAGACTGGGGTTCGTTTGGCTAGTGTTTCCGATCGAGTGCAACGGCCTTTTACAGCGATGCTTGAACAGGATGAGATTGAATCACTTGTTGAGCCTGCTGTGCGAGAACTCCTTGTTGGTGATCCTGAAGGTGCTGGTAGTCAACTTGAAACACATGCCGAAGATTTTCTTGGAATTGCAACCGGTTCAGGAGTTGAGGTGCCAGATTGGCTTGAGCGTCTCAGTGTAACGGTTGATCGAGTGCTTGAAGAGGCAGAAACAGGAGGGCTCGCGTTAGATGGTGAGCGACAGGTAATGCCGTCTACACTTGCGGAGCCACTTCATTGGAGTCGACTGTCTTGGCCGCAACTTCTTAATGCGGTTTCCAAGAAGCAAGGACGTTTATGATGGCGTTACGAAAAAAGAGTTCTTGTGAAAGCCCTCAGCAAAACCAGCGATCATTAAGTGTTTGGCTTATGGGGCGACTCCAACAAGATGCATATCAAAGTATGGCTGAGCGGATTGCATGGGATGTTTCAGAGCCAAATGGGCGGCCTCCAACATTGATTGTTTATGAGCCAGCCATCGGGATTACCATTGGTCGGATTGGTTCGCACACAGACATTAATATTTCTAGAGATGAATTAGCGAGCAAAGGTATTTCCGTACGCTTTGTTGGTCGGGGCGGAGGTGCTGTGCTTCATGGACCGGGACAGGTTGGTGTTAGCCTATTTGCGCCACTCACAAAGTTGGGCCTTTCGTCATTTGATGTTGGTGGTTTTCTTGAACGATTTGAATTTGGTCTCGAATCAGCTATTCAAAGCCTTAGGTGTTCAACAGTTCGGGACTCTCGTCAGCCTGGAATTTTTGGTCGTTCGGGCCTGATTGCGACGGTGAATCTCGCAGTTCGACGGGGTGTTGTCTGGCACGGTGGTTTTGTAAATGTCTGCCCAGACTTAGGGCTTTATCGCCGGATTGATACTGTCCCTGTCGTCACAGGTATTAAGAAGCGTACGATGGGATCAGTACAGGCGGAGATTCGTCGTAAGGTCCGTTTGCAGGATGTTCGGACGGCGATCGTTCGTTCGATGGTAGATGCATTTGGATGCGGAGATGTCTCCATTCAGTCTGGAAAACCTATATTTCAAAATACTGAAATACGTTCATGTGATCGTATAACTAAGAGTGCTTGAGGAAATTTCTGTGTCGAAAGATGAAGTAAGTGCGCCGAGTACAGTAAGCATGTTACCAATACTGAATACTTCAGCAGCGGTAGAGCACAATGGATGTTCCTCCGCTGAAGAAATTCCGATGCTCATGTCACGGAGGCTTCCACCTTGGTTGCGACAAAACCTTGGTGAGGGTGGTGGGCATGGTGAAACAGCAGGGCTGATCGCGGAACTCAATTTAGAAACAGTGTGTTCTTCTGCAAAATGTCCGAATCGTCTGGAATGTTGGTCTTCTGGGACTGCCACATTCATGATTTTGGGGAATGTATGTACTCGTCCTTGCGGATTTTGTTCAGTGCCAAAGGGGAAAACAGAAGCACTTGAAGGTGATGAACCTCAAAGAGTTGCTGAGGCCGCAAGACGTCTGGGTCTGAAACATGTTGTTATTACAAGTGTGACACGTGACGATTTGCCTGATGGTGGTGCGGATCATTTCCGGAAAACTGTTGAGGCAGTCAGGCAGGCAACCGGAGCATCAGTTGAAGTGCTTGTTCCTGATTTTATCGGTAAGCCAGGTGCGCTCGAACTCCTGTTACAGAGTCGCCCTGATGTCTTTAATCACAATACTGAAACAGTACCACGACTTTATAGGCGTGTTCGTGGCCGCAAGAGTGTTTATGCATGGACATTGCAAGTGCTTGCAGATACAAAAAAAATAGTCCCTAGCACAAAGACAAAAAGTGGATTGATGCTTGGTCTTGGTGAAACCCGGGAGGAACTATTGCAGGTGTTTACTGATTTATTGAACCAGGGGGTCGACTTTCTGACGCTCGGTCAATATTTACAGCCAACGTTACAAAGTCTCCCAGTCGATCGATATGTTCATCCAGATGAATTCAATGAGCTTGGAGATATCGCTCGTCGTATGGGTTTTCAGCAAGTGGCGTCAGGCCCACTTGTTCGATCAAGCTATCATGCGCGTGAGATGGCAGAAGCTTAGAGAGAAACACCTTGAGGTAGCGTTTAGCGTGTCGATGCCTGTTGTCTTGCTTCACTCTTCAGACGGGTCATCAAGGCCGTGTTCAAGGAGCTTCTTTCTAAGTGTATTCCGATTAATTCCTAAACGCCCAGCGGCCTTGAGTTGTACTCCATCACAGGCTGCGAGCATCTGAGCAATAAGTTCTCTTTCAACACGGCTTACTACCCGTTCAAAAAGATTTGCATCACCGTCCGGTGCTGATGCCATGCCTTGTTCAACAAGATCACGAGCCAGGCTATCTAGATCTCCACCTCGGCCAGGCATGGCAACGGCCGACTGCTCGCCACGAAAAGCTGGTGGGAGAATTTTTATCGTAAGTTCATCGCTGTCAGACATGATGACACAACGCTCAACAACATTTTGTAATTCGCGTACATTGCCAGGCCAGTGATGTCGAGCCAAAGCCTCCATAGCTGCTGGCTGTACTGTCATGGTATCTCGTTTATTTTCTCGGCAATAGGTCTCGAGGAAGTGGCTCACCAGTAATGGGATGTCAGCTCGTCTACCACGAAGTGGTGGCAGGTAAATCGGAACCACGTTCAGTCGATAGTACAGGTCTTCACGAAAAGTTTCTTTTGCGACTTCGTCAAGGAGTTCTCGATTACTTGCGGCTATAACACGAGTATCTACATGAATCGTTTCAGTGTCACCGACACGCTCAAATTCACGTTCTTGTAATACGCGGAGCAGCTTTACTTGAAGTTTTGGAGTGGTTGAATTGATTTCATCAAGAAAAATTGTTCCCGTGTGTGCGGCTTCAAAGCGACCGGCTCGATTTGCGACCGCTCCTGTGAAAGAACCCCGTACGTGGCCAAATAGCTCACTCTCTAAAAGGCTTTCTGACAGAGCCCCACAATTTACCCTGACAAAAGGCCCGCTGCCTCGCGGTGAGAGTTCATGGACAGCACGTGCGATGAGTTCTTTGCCCGTGCCAGTCTCTCCTACCAAAAGCACCGATGCAGTTGAGGCTGCCACCCGGTGGGTCATCGCATAGACCTCTTGCATGGCAGGACTTGTTCCGATGAAGCCTGCTATGGAATTTAGGGAGTCGTCAGTTGGTTTCCTGAGCATCAGCGCCCGCTCATTTTTTTAGCGGTTGGAAAAGGGCAATAAGATCATGGCCTATCGAAGAATCATCTCCGCGATCTGTCTTATTGTACATATCATTGATGATTCGTAAGGTGCTGTTTGTCAAAAGAATACCATGTAGCTCAAGACTTACCCCAAGAGAATCGACGGCCTTTTTTCGAATGCTTTTGTCTAGATCTGGGGCCCACGCTACATCGAAAAGTGATTGTTGGGCAGCGGGGCTGGGCATATTTGTGAGGAGTTGCATGGCAGGATCAAACGTTTCGGAATGTTTAAGGCCATTGTGTGCGACATGAAAAGCTCCTCGAATATCCCATCCGTTATCCCCGAGTTGTCCGAGGATGGTGAGAGCGATGGAGGCACGTTGGAGTCGGTTTGTTCTTTGTTCTTGCCGCCAGCCTGCATCAATTGCCTGCGGTCCAGTAATTTGTGTGAGTGTCTCCAGAAATCGGGGTGGGATGACTTCTTCTCCATCCCCTATGTTTTTCAGAGTAGGAAAAAATTGACTATCAAGCCTGTCTGTAAGCAGAGCATTATCTAGGTCATGAAGACGTAGCACGAGGCGGGTGCGTCGACGGCACGCTTTGTTGTCATCAAGAGGATCGAGCATCACGAGTATTGGTAACTGTTTACCAAGAGACTCTTGTTGTAATAATTCAACAACCTCTGCCGCACAAAGGTCAGGCAGTCGGGCAGAAAGAATTATAAGTTGTAAATCAGGAGATTGTCGAACTTTCTGAACACATGGACGGCCACGAGAAACAGATGATGGAACAAACCCATATTGACTGATGCTACTTTTCAAAAATTCAGCAGTCTCCTGATTCGGGTGAACAATGAGAGCCTCATCGATACCGTTTGAATTTGCAAAATAAAGTAATCGATCAAGGAGCCGACTTGATCCGCTAAATGGAAGTTGTGATGAAATGACAGCCAGTGCTTGTGAGGCCTCGAATTGAACAAGTGTTGAAGGAGCACCTAATGCTCGTACAAGACACGATCGAATCATAGAGTTCGATGATGACGTGTTTTTTCCGGATTCGCGTATTGCACGAGCGGCAACTGCAGCCGCAAGTGGGATAGAGCGGTCAAGAGCATCATCAAGAACTTCTGCTGCAAGTTCTGTTGAAAAACCGTCGGGTCCACTTAAGGCTCCTGTTATTACTTCAACGGGTAAGTTGTTCAAAGCTGATGAAGGAGATGTCTGGAAGACAAGGAGAGCCTCGGATTGTGCGAGAAGCACGAGACGCACGGTATTCGGATCGGCACAACCAAGTCCTGAAAGATCTCGTGCGATGTGTCCAGCGCGGAGACTTCGACAGGTGTTCGGTGGTAGGTAGCGAATCTCAGGCCGGTTTGCATCTGTGACCCAGAGATACTGCTCAACGGTCGGTTGTGGACTGGTATTTAGAGTTGTTCCTTCAGTGAGACTGTCAGCAGGTGGAATACCAGCTGGTGTAAGAAGCCCATTGAGTTTTGCACTGAGCATTCGGCAGGCAAGGTCCTTTGTGAAGGCTTCACCGCCAAAGTCAGTAAGCCCCAGGAGCTCTAACTTCATAAGAAGTCGTATTGCTGCCTCTTGCGTTGAGTCACCTAATTCGGGAATAAAAGCGGGTGCAAAAAGAACACTCGCTACATCCAATTCAGCTGATGCGTTGGGGTTTGTCGTTCTTCCTGCTGGTAGGCGTCCGGAATCAACCAAAATGTGTAAGGCGTCAATGACTCCTGGAAATCGTTTGAAATCATCAGAGCCAAGCCAAGCCACTAAAGCTCGAACTCCTCTTTCACCGAGTTGTCCAATGAGTTCTTTAGCAAGTTCTCTCGACCGAAACTCTGATTTTGATTGTGGGATCTGGTCATGACCAGATCCTGTGTCCATTAGGAGATCGACAAGCATTGGAAGGGCATATGTCCCTCCTTCCATGAGAGTTGTCTCTGCTTTTCGTCGTGTAAAAATATCATCAGATTGCAGATCTACAACTGCTTTTTTCAGTCTGTCGGAGTCGATCCTTTTTTTCTGAGCAGCGGCTTGTAGTCCCTGAATAAGGAAAGCAACCGCATCGGCCTGTTCTGGTGGAGCGGTACGCTTCAGAAATCTCTGAAAACGACTGAGTTCAGAAGTCTGAAAATATCCACCGAGTGCTGCAAGGATCTCTTCTTTATCAGGCTCTGCCGCAAAGGCATCATCAAATTTATCCAGAAATTCCAAGGTGGGCTCAATCGCCTCAACAGAGGCAGCACGGATAGCCGCTTCGAGTAACTCCTGAGGTGTTGTACGTTCTGGATATCTCAGGGAATCGACAACGGCCCACTGGAGAGGGTCGAGTGCCGAAGTACCATTGGTGTCATCTGTCGAATCTGCGAGCGCTGGGGTGGCCAGAGCCACAGCAATACCCAGAGATAACCATTTGGTAAGCCAACCTTGTCTAGACACGTGCTATCCTTCAACTGCTAACGAATTTCCTTCGCAGCAGTCTCCAACTTCTGCCGCCATGCAGCTAATTGTTCGGCTACACAAGCCGGAGCGGTCGAGCCAAAACTTACCATCCGTTCAACTGCCCGTGGGGACCCCAAAGCCTGTCGTAGAGAGCCGTTCCAACCGTCATATTCTGCCCGACAGACATCATCGGAAAGCTCAGTGAGACTGCACTCTTTTGTGAGAGCCAGCCGAACCAGTTTTCCAACTGTTTCGTGTGCCGTGCGTTGGGGTACACCCTCAACAATGAGTGCCTCCATCAGTGTTGTCGCGTCTAGATGTCCCTTTTCAATCGACTCCCCAATCCGTTTCCGATCAAACTCAGTCCCGGCGACAAGCGGAGCCGCAACACCAAGCATTGCTTCAAGCGTATCAATTGAATCAAAGACAGCTTCCTTATCTTCCTGTAAGTCCCTGTTGTACGCAGTGGGAAGCCCTTTGAGTAACACAAGAATTTGCTGGACATTACTTATGGCACGAGCAGATTTTCCTCTGACAAGTTCAAGAACATCAGGGTTAATCTTCTGCGGCATAATCGAACTGCCCGTACAGAATGCCTCCGGTAGTTTTAAGAAACCGAACTCATCTGTACTGTAGATAATCCATTCTTCAGCCCATTGAGAGAGATGCACTGCAGTTAGAGAGAGTACGAAGGCAAGTTCACAGACAAAGTCTCGGTCGCTGGCGGCATCGAGACTGTTCGAGGCGATTGCATGAAAACCGAGAGCCTCTTGTGTCTTTGATCTATCAATAGGCAAACTCGTTCCAGCGAGTGCAGCTGAACCTAGCGGCATCACGTTTGTTCGCTGTCGACAGTCAGTGAGACGTTGTCTGTCACGATCGAACTTCTCGCACCATACTAAGAGTTGATGCGATGCAAGAACTGGTTGCGCGCGTCGAAGGTGTGTGTAAGCAGGAATAATAAGATCATGTTCACGGTCAGCCATCTCAAGAAAAGCACGTTGTAATTCAAGAAGTCCAGCGTCTATTCGGTCAATTGCACGGCGGCAAAAAAGACGTAGGTCGGTTGCAACCTGATCATTCCGGCTCCGTGCCGTATGAAGTTTGCGCCCAATATCCCCAAGCTTCTCAGTAAGCGCTGATTCGATATGAAGATGAATATCTTCTTTGCTTGCAGTGAAATGGAATGTTCCTTCAGAAATCTCTTTCCGAATGTCTTCAAGTCCCGCGCGTATTGCGTCTGCTTCACTTTGGGTGAGTAATCCGCACTCAGCAAGCATTTGTGAGTGAGCGATCGATCCATCGATGTCGTCGTTTGCCAAGCGTTGGTCAAAAGAGATGCTCTCAGAGAAGGATTCTACTCTTTGGTCTGTTGGGACACGAAATACCCCGCCCCATGCTTTTCCAGCTGATTTTTGATTCATAATGACATCTGTCGTGTTCGTCGAGGATTTCTAGTTTCGTATTGGAAAGTCAATTTTTTAAGAACCACGAAAGAATAGTCTACCAACGCTTTTCGGCGGGCGTTTCCACTTTCCGTGTAGATTGTTGCCATGGATTCATCGTCATCTTTTTTAATGCCAAACGGTCGCCTTGCTGCCCGTATCCCAGGCTGGGAGTCACGGCCCCAGCAGGTCGTTATGGCTGATCTGGTGGAAGAAGCCATTGATCAAAAAAAGCATGCGATCATCGAGGCTGGGACTGGAACCGGAAAAAGCCTCGCGTATCTGATACCCGCGGTACTTGCCGCAACAGCTGATCAGACAGATTCAGAAGAGTGTCAGCCAGGAAATCAACCGGAGGGTGAACAGGACAGTAAGGATTCCCAGAAGAAAAATGGAAAGAGTCAACGCCGGGTCATTATTGCAACACACACGATTGCATTACAGGAACAACTGATCCGAAAAGACATTCCAGTAGTCTCTGCTGTGATGCCACGTGAGTTTTCCGCCGTGTTGGTCAAAGGGCGTGGCAATTATGTCAGTCTTCGTCGTCTGGCTCTCGCGAAAGAGCGTCAAGGAAGCCTCTTTCAATATGATGAAGAAGTCGCTGAGTTAGAGGGACTCCTCGAGTGGTCAGAAGAAACTCGCGATGGGTCATTGTCAGACCTGCCAACAATTCCGCGAGCCTCAGTTTGGGATGAAGTTCATAGCGACTCCGGAAACTGCATGGGTCGAGCCTGCCCTCGGTATAACGATTGTCATTATTTTGCGGCTCGAAGGCGTATGAATAATGCGCAGGTTCTTGTTGTCAATCATGCACTATTCTTTTCAGATCTTGCCTTGCGTCAGAGTGGAGCAAGTCTTCTTCCAGAGTACGACATTGTTATTTTTGATGAAGCACATATGGTTGAGTCAGTCGCAAGTGATCATCTTGGTGTCGGGTTGTCGAGTGTCTCAGTTGAGCGACTTCTTTCACGACTTTACAACGAGCGGACAAATCGTGGTTTACTTGTGCACTATAAACTAGATGATGTGAGGCCTGATGTTATTCAGGCTCGTCGTATTGCAGAAAACTTTTTTTCTGAAGTTGTTCTCGCTGTTGCACATCGTGGTGACGGGCCGTGGCGAATTTCAGAGCCGGGTCTTGTCACCAACACGCTGGGAGAAGCACTTCTGGCACTTGGTCGGAAGGTAAGAGGAGTAGCTGATCGACTTTCGAGTGATGCTGAAAGACAGGATTTTCAGTCACTTGCAGATCGTTTGATATCACAAGCGGGTTCGATCCGTATGTGGCTTGAGCAGGATGATCCTGGTAGCGTCTGGTGGGTCGAATTAACAAATAGTCGTCGGGGTGCACCACGTGTAAAACTTGCAAGTGCTCCAATTGACGTAAGTGGTGTTTTGCGGAGAGAACTTTTTAGTAAAGTCGATACCGTGGTGCTCACAAGCGCGACGCTTTCTACAGAAACTCAAGGACAATCGCCAGACGATGCGTTTCTTACAGAGTCCGAGCAAAGTGCAAACAAGACCGGTTTTCACTATCTGTGCCAAAGGCTTGGCGTTGAATCAGCGATCAGGCGTCAGTTGGATAGTCCATTCGATTATGAATCACAAGCAGAACTTATTCTTGTAAACCGACTGCCTGATCCAAGTAGTAGGGAAAGCTATGATCGAGCTGTTGCAGAAATGCTTCGATCGTTTGTAGTCGATCAATGTGGCAGAACGCTGGTGTTGTTCACGAGCCATCAGGCACTTGCCAAAGCATCGAGTGAACTCACTGGATTCTGTATTCGCAACAAGATTCGGCTTGTGAGTCAGGCTGATGGGCTTTCTCGTAGCCAGATGCTGGAGGATTTTCGGGGCAGCCCGCAGGCAGTTCTTCTTGGTACTGATGGTTTCTGGCAAGGCATCGATCTTCCTGGTGATTTGCTCACTCAAGTAATTATTCCACGCCTGCCTTTTGCAGTGCCCGACCGTCCACTTGTTGCGGCTCGTATTGAGGCCATCAAGCAGGCGGGTGGTAATGCTTTTGCTGAATATCAATTACCTGAGGCAATTATTAAATTGAAACAGGGGTTTGGACGATTGATCCGAACTCGAGAGGATCGTGGACGTGTGATTATTCTTGATCCACGAATGATCACCAAGCCATACGGGAAAATTTTTCACAAGAGCTTGCCGCCGGCACGGCTTCATGTTCAGTCATTAGGTAAATCTGTTGAAGGCCCTTATTAAAACAGGTACCTAATTGAGAGAATGTTGAAGAGGGTCCCCAGCTCTTTCATAGCAGAAATATATTTTGCCATTTCACTACCTGATAAGCCGCAACTCTGCCCATGTTGTTGGGTCACTTTCCCAAGGGAATTCGGGCGGTGCAAAGGCCGGTATTTTTCCGAGTCTTCGATCGACTGTTGCTGCAAAAAAACCAAGTCGTGGACTTTCTTCAGGGTCCCACCCTGGAAGTGCGGGTGCCGTGAGAAAAGCCTCTATCTGCCAACCGGTTGATGAATTGACAGCTTCTATGAAAACTGCATCAGGGGGCAGTGAGGAGGCCTCTTCACTGGTTCGTGGGATTTGTGCAGCGACAGCAACTGGTTTGTCAGCAGATTTTCCACCACCAGTGGGAAGGAGCGCGAGTCGCCGACAGAAACGACCTGCGCGGTGGCTTTCCCCCGTTGGGCGAGTGGCGATCCAGAGATGAAGTCCATCGCTATCCTCTGGTTTGGTTGGCTGACACCATCTGTTTCCTGAAAGTCCTTCAACTTTTGCACGGACGCCTAGTCCTGCTTCATTCCACCCAACGGCAAGTTCAAGAATATCCGGAACATCAGTAATTCCAGCGAGTCGCGGTAAATAGCATGCCTTGTCGAGATGGCTTTCCGCTGGAGGCCAGAGCCGTTCCTTCCAAGGGCATGGGAAACGGAGATTAAAGACGCTAGCAGGGTTTACAAGTGGCATATTGAGTACCTTCGGAGGAGGTCATCTCCAAGGCTGGAGGGTATGCTACACAGTAGCGGGTTTCGTTTATGATCGGTAAGAGAAGGGTCTACGGAGGATTTTGTTCGGATGCGGGTGCTGCAGGTTTCTAGCGAGGCAACACCGTTTGCCAAGACCGGAGGGCTAGCCGATGTTGCCGGTGCGCTACCAGATTCGCTCGGGCGTGCTGGTTGTGAGTGTACGCTTGTTGTACCAGCCTACCGCGAAGTTTTCGAGAAAAATCTGCCAATCCAGAAAACAAACATACAGTTTTCGGTGCCTGTCGGAAAAAGAATTCTTGAAGCCATTATCTATTCATGTTCTCTTCCCAATCAAAAGCATAAGGTGTTTCTTGTCGGGAATAAGCATTGTTTTGATCGAGATACCCTTTACGGAGGCGCGGAGGATTACGCCGATAATGCTGAACGATTTATTTTCTTTTCACGGGCAGTGATGGAGTTGGCTGCAAGACAGCCGGATCCTTTTGACATTATCCATTGCCATGACTGGCAAACGAGCCTTGTGCCGGCGTACCAAAAACTTCTTTATAAATCGTGGCCGACGCTCTCAGAGGCTCGCTCAATTCTTACGATACATAATGTTGGGTATCAGGGAATGTTTTGGCACTGGGATATGCTTCTTACAGGATTTCACTGGAAGTACTTCAACTGGCGGCAACTTGAGTTCTATGGCCAACTTAATATGCTTAAAGCCGGAATAGTTTTCGCAGATCAGATAACGACAGTCAGTCCAACCTACGCACAAGAGATACAGGCTGCTCCGGGTGGTTGTGGACTTGAGGGAGTACTCCAAGAACGTGCGTCCGATTTGACGGGCATAGTCAATGGTATTGATACCGAGTTGTGGAACCCGAAAGCCGATGAATTTATTCCGTGTCATTATGGCATTGATAATGTCCGGGATGGAAAGTACACAGCGCGAGTCGCTCTTGCCGCTCGACTCGGACATGCTGCTCCTGACGAACGACCGCTTTTGGCTTTTGTCGGTCGTCTCGCAGAGCAGAAGGGCGTCAGTCTTGTTATTGATCTGCTTCATCGTATGGCTGGATCAGGCATGGCAAGATTTGTCGTACTGGGTGCCGGTGATCCACAATTTCAGGAATCACTTAAGATCGTTTCCTCTCAGTATCCAGAAGCCATTGATGTGGTGATTGGTTTTGATGAAGTGCTGGCACACTTGATTCAGGCAGCAGCAGATATTTTGCTCATGCCAAGCCAGTATGAACCATGTGGCCTTGCGCAACTTTATGCTTTTCGTTACGGCACTATTCCAATCGTTCGAGCTACAGGTGGTCTTGTAGATACCGTAGTAAATGTGAGTGATCAGACATGTGCGGATGGCACTGCAAGTGGTTTTGTGTTTGATGCATTTGAACCAGCAGCTCTGGAGGCAGCAGTTCGGCGAGCGATTGATGCTCATGGGAATACAAAGCTTTGGCAGGACCTAATTCGTGGTGTCATGCAGCAGGACTGGTCTTGGGATGTGAGTGCCCGGAAATACCAGGAAGTTTTTAGTCAGGCACGTGCGAATGCCCCTGTTGATGTTGTGGACGTACGCTAATTCGACCGATTGGGGTAATTCACGGAAGGTGGGATGCTTTGTAAATCTGGCGAATCCATAGAGTCGTTACCAGTGGAATTTTTTTCCTAAACTGCGTCATGCGTTGCTTGTCGATAACACTTCTATGAAAAACTCTGCTTTACAATTGTGCCTCTTGCTTACCATTTTTCTTTGCTCAAGTGGGCAGTTTCTTTGTTCTGCAAATGCTGGTGAGTGCAGCAAGTGCAAAGGGCCGTACGGTGGGAAAACATCGCCGTGTGGTGATACAGGATGCGGTCCTCGTTATTGGGGGGCACTCTGTGACGAACCTTTTCATCCAGATCCTTGCAACTGCAGAAATAAGTGGACAGGTGGATGCTTTCAGTCACCATCACTCGATCTTCTCGCACCATGGCAGATGACCCCAGGGAAAGGGTTTCGGTCACCAAAGCAGTGCGGCTATGCAACTGAGGGCACCTGTCAAACCTGTGGCCCACATGGCTGGTTTGATTTTTGGAAACCCTGATGCTGCTCTCCACGAGACTGTTCAGCGACAGGCTGTTCGAAGTAACTCCCGGACAAAGTTTCAGCACACTGCTTCCTGATAAGCACACTGTTTCCTATTGCGTATAATCACGAGCCAGTGAGGCAGCGTAGGTAATTATATCAGCACGCTCAATACACGCTGCTCTTAATTTTTCACCACCAGCTGCCTTGTGTGAAAGTTCGATCAATGGTGGTAGGGTCGCAGCCATCGGTGAATTTTGTGTGTGGGCTGTTTCTGTGGGTCGAGTAAGGATGGCATCAAGTGCTACAGCTGGTCGATCGATGCGAGCTGCTAAAACAGCAAGCACATCCCAGGCGGCAGGGGCCTCATACTCATTTGCCTCTTCTGCCTCTTGTCGAAAGAATGCGAGAGATTGATCTACTTCTTTACCTTGTTGTGCTGAGTAGAACAGACGAGATGCTACTCCGAAATGAGTAAATGGTGTCTCACCAGGATACTGAAAGTCAGGTGGTAACCGACACGCATAGCATGCCAGCGCATGCGCGAGCTGAATATCATGGGCATCAGTACATATTCTTGCAAAACGAAGCACTGCCTGAAGATGTGAGGCATCAACATGAATGCTTTCTTCGTCAGAAAGTCCGCCTGCGGCGTCTAGAAGATCAGTGATTGTACCTTGGCGAGCCTTTATGTCATCGATGAGAGCAAGGTCAATGAGTTTGCGTTCGGCAAGGTCTCTACCTAGATTTTCGAATATCTCGTCATGAAGATGTTGCACCATTATTGTGGCAGCAGGTTCTTGTTGTGCCGGAGGAAGTCCAGCGATCGACTGTTCGTAAGCCGTTACGGCATTACAGGTTCCTTGGGCAGCCAGCATGACTCGAATGCCAAGAGCCGGGTCGAGATTTTCCCAAAGAGCCAATTGGATAATTTCCTGAAGCGGCTGATACTCCTCGTCATTCGATGCAGACGCATCTTGTTCGAGAAGCCGGGAAGCTATGTGACCAAGTCTTTCCACGATCTCACGGGTTTCAACAGACGCTCGTAGATACATCCATCCGGAAGCAATCTGTCCTTCATCAAAGAGTTTCCAGCCAACGTCACGACATGCGGCAATTGTTTTTTCGTCGAGTGTTTTCTTGGCTGTGGCATCGGTATTCGTTAACGGCCCGGCGAGGGGTAATTTCAGGGATGCCCGAGCTCGTAAGAGTTGCACATCAAAGAGACTATGCCAACGGCCAGAGTGTCGAAGTGAATCCTCGAGTTTTTGAAACATCGCGTCTGTCCCATGCTCTTCGAGGGTCGCAGTGAGTTCTGCAGCAAGCAAGGCAGTGTCTGCTAAATCCTTTTCTTGATTCATAGTATCAAAGTACTTTCAGATGGTTGTTTTGTGTTTATGCGTTTCGCTGTCGCACAGATTCATAGGCAAGTACGGCAGCCGTGGCCGAAACATTGAGGCTATCGGCAAGGCCGAGCATCGGAAGAGCAACTGTTTCAA
>CAJXFK010000050.1 GCA_913052575.1 uncultured Planctomycetaceae bacterium | reverse complement strand
CCAGACCCCAGCCCGGAACGGTATCAAAAGTCATAACACCACAGCCCATGCGAACAGGATCGGAGGCGTATGTTGGCCATATAAAAAGTATCAAAAAAAGCATACTTTGAACGCATACGGTCAGTACATATTGGGATGACATTTTTCTTACTTTCATTCAAAACCAACAGTTCAATTATTTGAATTTCTCAGGATTTTCATGCCTCAGCACTCATGGCGTTAGCGTCTAAAACACACACTGGTTTTATGGAGTTTCATGAAACGTGAAATCACGGAGTTGAAAACTACCAGATGCAAAAGAGATAGTTATCTCTTTTTTATCTCGCTGCATTGCTTTGTGCACGATCTCTGCCTGAAAATCACCGATTGTGATCGATGCCGTATTTTCTCGGATAGCAAGAGATACGTGCGTCCATTTATTATTCAGTTCTCCAAGCGATGGGAATCCATCTGGTTGAAGTGATTCCCCTTTGTTTTCCTTGGATGACTTTTCAGCCCAGACTATCATTCGCGACTTGCTTTTTTTCTGAAAAGAGTTCATAGCATTTTCAGGATCCATCAATGAAATCCGAAAAACATGCCCGTCACCATTGAGGGTGACAACGACCCGCTGGCAATCTGTAGGTTTCATATCAAAGGCTGTCGTGCCTCGAGAACAATTCGTTTCCCATTTTAATATGGGACCGTGATTTGTGTACTTTTTATACAACTCTGGATCAGAAACAACTGAGGCAATCCCTTCTTGAAATGACCAATCACCACGCTCAGCTGTTCTATTTTCAAATTTTTCTGTTGATAGCGAATCTTTTATATCTCCACCAAGAACAATCACGGCTGGACACATCACAAGGATGCATAACATAAACCGGGGATGTATCATCGTATAACTCTCCGAGAAAAAATTGAACATTTCATACGGTTTCTATAGGTGAGTGAAAAGATCTGAAGTAACAACGGCTACAACAATATCAGGAAACCGGTAACCGTCATCTTCTACTGACTTTATTATATTGTCTATATCAAATCGATCTTCGGCTTCGATATGACGTCCGTGAGTATGAGTCAGAAGATGTGTGATGAGCGTTCGTACAAAAAACGGTTCGTGGCGTACCAAAGTATTTTTTAGTTCTGCAAGATTTTTGAACGATTCACGGCTTGGAAAAATACCTGTTGTATGAACTTTTCTTTTACACGTCCGTTATATGTACTGCGTGTTCGCCCAATTGGATCAAAGCACTCCATCACAAAACCGAGTTGATCAATTTTGCAATGACATTTGTTACGCGTAGCCGAAGAACGATGCTTCTCAAGCTATGCTCTGATCGTAATGGCACCACGAATATCGGAATCTATATCGGGCACGTCATTAGGTGGTGATGGAGTTGGTGGTCCAAGATTCCATTCTCACGTCCAGACACCACGGATGACTGGCGACGTCTCTATTCCATTCGCTAACACTGTAATAACACCACCTGGCCCAGGTATACCAGCATAATGACTTTGGCCCCCAAGGACAGAAGAATTTCCACAATGTACGCTGGTGTAAATGAATCAATGGCCGGGAGGGCTTCGCTCCATACTCCCGGCCAAAAATAGTCTCACAACTTCTCATTACTTACTTCTTGTGCATATCTCCTGCGCTAACGATTAAAGAAAACACTCCGTAACCATTCATTCTTACGTCGCTCCAATTCAATGAGCTTTGCAAATGGCCGAAAACGACGTGTCGCTACCGATTGGCTTTGCCGGGAATAACGGGCCGCAGAAGCCTCTCCGCTGGAAGCCAAAAACATTGTTGTCATGATGACGGCGACGAGAAACATTCGACGCATAGTACACTCCTGTCTGTCTAGAATTCTTGCGGCTTGGGTAATCCTTTCCGCTTAGGAAAAGTATCGGCACTAGGCAAGAAGATAAGCAAGAATGACTTACAAGCCTCTTGTAACCTGCAAAACTGATACACACTGACGGCAAGACTCTGCTCACGAACCGGCTGACCAGCCAAGCATTTTTACAAGCAGTGGTTTCACAGAAGCTCCAGCAGGGCCAAGGCCGTGTCGTCCATCAAGAACTTTGATATGGGTCACCCCACCTTCTGGATAGTCATACATCAAAAGCTTTTCCCCACACGGTTTCCCCTCAACATCAGGCCTTTTGTCTCCACGGTATCCTTGAGCAACTGCCCATGCATATGCACTTTCTTGGGCCGATAAATGCTCACCACCAGGCCCTCGTCCGCCATTATAAGGCACGACAGAATCAGCAGACCCATGGACTGTTATGATGCGTCGCCTCTCAGAAAGTTCAACCGCCAGATCATAACGACTTGTAGTCTCATCAGTTCGTTTCCAAAACTGTTCATCATGATATTGTGATTCATTTAATGATGAAACAAATGCAATCGCATTCTTTATGCGAATTGAGTCATTCATTTCTATAAGCAGCCGATACACCATGCCGGCACCATTCGATGATCCAATCAACGATATCTGGGACTCGTCGGCTTGTGGATAACGCTTCAGAACCTCTT
The DNA here is from genome assembly GCA_913052575.1 of uncultured Planctomycetaceae bacterium. Taxonomy (GTDB): domain Bacteria; phylum Planctomycetota; class Planctomycetia; order Pirellulales; family UBA1268; genus UBA1268. The sequence continues at coordinate 17,968 of CAJXFK010000050.1, read as the reverse complement.
CTAATATCATCTCTACAAAATCTACATCTGGGGCCTTCGATCGCTCTTTTGTGATATTCCAGCTACGTTCATACCCTTGTGCTGCAATAAGAATATGATCTGTGAGCGTTCTGTCCCAATTACGAATCATTGGTTCTGCTGCACCACCGTTTCCATGAAAAAGAATTGTGATTGGGCACGAATGGGTATCATTTTTTGGGAGACGAATAATATACTCCCGTTCAATACCTGTGGGCTCCTGCACCCATGCCTGCCGAATGGTACATCGAAGAGAATTTTGTTTCTTTTCTAGGTTAGTTGGGTCTTTGTCAGTTGGGGTATTTCTATCTCGTTGACGACCACCCGACCGGTGCTCTTCAAGGGTAACTTTCCCATCACCATTAGTATCAATGCGTTCGAACATACGACGGGGACCAGCAGGAACTTCTTCTCGAGTAAGAACACCATCTTTATTCACATCCCACGATTGAAAATTTCCTGCCTCGCGTACGTACCCCTGCCCAAATACAAAGTAAGGCTGAAACAATGTAAATAGAAGAACGCACAATAAGCACCAATACCACGAGATACTGAATATTTTCGAAACGTTCATTCGGTTTCTCCTTTTGGCGTTCATTGAAAAAACAAAGACCAGAACTCTTGTAAATCAATCTCTATACTACCCATGTACGTTTTCATCTGAAACTACTCATTGAAACCCAAAACAGTGAATCTTTTCACCCTCAAGCGTACGTTGAATAATTTCTTGTAGTTTCTCTGAATTTTAGTAAATTAAAGAAACACTTGTTACAACAGGCCATCCAAGTATCTTTGGATTTTTTCGACAGACAACCCGCTGATCGACTTTCTTAGTCCGCGACTCTACGGCCTTTATGACCATGTTTCGGCGATGCGGGAACCGAGCAAATTGTAATCCCTTTTGGATTCGAATATGGTTCCCAATTTTTTCTTCCCGACAAGTCATCAATTAAGAAATTCGCACCAAAAATATATTTGGGGCAGAGACTCTTCCACTATTTTTTTTCGATTGGTGAGCGCAGTCTTAACTTTTATATTTTTTACCATTCAGCCAGAACATCTACACGCACAAAACGAATCGTCCAAACAAAAAGTAATTACATTCAATCACCATATCCGACCGATCCTTTCCGATCATTGCTTTGCCTGCCATGGACCGGATGAAGCAAATCGTGAAGCAGGCCTTCGACTTGACCTTGCTGATAGCGCAACCGCACTTCTTGACAATGGTCTGCACGCGATTGTTCCCAATAAAGTTGAGAAAAGTGAGGTTATTGCTCGCACGAGTTCTGACGACCCTGATCTTGTCATGCCACCGCCATCAGCCAAACTCGGCAAACTTTCATCAGATGATATCGATCTTCTTAAAGCGTGGATTGCTCGCGGAGCTATCTATGAACCTCACTGGGCATTCATTCCTGCCAAAGTACCAAAAACGTATTCCTCAGAAATTCACCCGATTGATCGATTGCTTACTCATCGACTTCATGATCGTGGACTCCAACTTCAACCAAAGGCAGACCGTTCCACACTCATACGACGCACGAGTTTTGACCTTACTGGGCTTCCACCAAGCACGGCTGAGCTTGAATTTTTCCTGAAAGATTCCTCACCACATGCTTACGAACAACTGCTTGATCGTCTTCTTCAGAGTCCTGGGTATGGCGAAAGAATGGCAGCAGACTGGTTGGATATAGCTCGTTACTCAGACAGTTATGGATTTCAACGAGACACTCCACGACCAAATATGTGGCCTTGGCGTGATTGGGTCGTTACGTCATTCAACGAAAACATGTCTTGGGATCGTTTCGTACTTTGGCAAATAGCTGGAGACCTTCTGCCAGATGCCACCGACGATCAGATTCTTGCAACCGCATTTAATAGATTGCATCAGCAAGAGAATGAAGGAGGATCCGTTTCTGAGGAATATCGAATCCGTTACGTCAACGATAGAGTGACGACGTTCGGCACAGCATTTCTAGGACTTACCCTTGAATGCTGTCGATGCCATGATCATAAATTTGATCCGATCTCTCAAAAAGACTTCTACTCACTTTTTGCATTTTTTGATGATATTGAAGAGGCTGGCCTGTACTCCTTTTTTACTCAAGCTACGCCAACGCCAACGCTGCAATTAGCGAACGCAGACCTTCACGAACAGATCAATTGTGCTAACCAAGAAATTCCTAAACAGGCACGTGACCTGCAACAGTTGAAGAAACATAAGCAGGAAACTATTCAAAAATCGATCATCAAAAATACGTCAGTCCGCGATAGATCTAATCCAGAAAACTTTTCCATACTTGGTGAAGTGGCTCACTATTCGTTTGACGCTCGCTTAAAAAACGATAGTTTTCCGTGCCTGATTGACACTAGAAAACCTGATCAGAAATTGATCTCTAAAACACTCGAATCTGAGGAAGCTAGAACATCCAATGCGTCGGGAACACTTTTAAAAACTGCCGCAACATCGCCCCCAAATAATACCTTAGTTCCAGGACAATCCGGGATGGCAATCAAATTGACAGGTGATCACCCAGTAAAGACTCCCGTAGGAAATTTCAGCAGAAGTGAATCGTTCTCCGTGTCATGTTGGGTCAATATTCCTACCTCTTATGAACGGGCTGTTGTCTTCCATCGATCAAAAGCCTGGACTGATGCGGGAAGTCAGGGGTATGAACTGATCGTGGACCTTGGTCATCTTCGTTGGTCATTAATTCATTTTTGGCCAGGCAATGCTGCGAGTATTCGGATGCTTGACAAAATTCCAGTGAATCGCTGGGTGCATATTGCTGTAAGCAGTGATGGGACAGGACGAACTGATGGGCTAAAGATATTTCTTGATGGTCAACAAGTAAAAACGGAAGTCGTGCACGATACTCTTACTCGTACCATTTCCAGCCGCAAAGGAAACACAATATCGATTGGAGAGCGCATGCGAGATCATGGTCTCAAGAACGGCTCTATTGATGAATTTCGTGTTTTCAATCGGGCTCTTTCGCCTCTTGAAATTCAAGAATGCTACCAACCTGGCACGCTTGCGCAGGTCATGCACTCCAACACCAATGTGCATGCAGTGGGTGAGTATCTTACAGCCATCGATAAAGATGTCCTACAAAATCAAAAACAACTTCAAAGTGCATATAAGACTCGTAATAAACTCGTTGAAAAAACATCAGAAATTATGGTGATGAAAGAACAATCACCACCAAAGAAAGCATTCGTACTCCTCCGAGGCGAGTACGATAAAAAAGGCGAAGCCATTCAGCCAGACACGCCTCCCGTGCTGCCTGCTTTTGCAACTCAACTACCGCGTAATCGGCTTGGATTAAGTCAGTGGCTTCTTGACCCTGAACATCCTCTTTTGGCTCGTGTTACTGTGAACCGTTTTTGGCAGTCACTTTTTGGTCATGGCCTTGTCCGCAGTTCAGAAGACTTTGGCAGCCAGGCAACACAGCCTGAATATCCTGAACTTCTTGATCTTCTTGCATGGAAGTTTTCCCATGCAAAAGAAGAGGGTGGGTTTTCATGGGATGTGAAAGCACTTATGAAATTCATCATGACCTCAGACGTATATCAACAAAAAAGCATGGCTCGGCACGAAACAATGGTGAATGATCCAGCCAATGAGTGGCTTGCACGAGGTCCCAGACATCGACTACCTGCAGAGATGATTCGTGATGCCGCACTCGCAGCCAGTGGGCTGCTTGATAAAAAATCTGGTGGGCCACCGGTGAAGCCATACGATATTGCAGAATCATTCAAGCCGGAAAAAATTGACTCCGGGACGTCTCTCTACCGTCGGAGTATTTACACATACTGGCGCAGAAGTGGCCCTGCTCCTCTCTTAGAGGCTTTTGATCTTCCCAATAGAGTCGTCTGTACTGCGAAACGTGACACAACCAACACACCCTTGCACGCTCTTGTTCTTCTTAACGGCACCCAGTTCGTGGAAGCGTCTCGTGTGCTCGCGGAGAATGTTCTCCTCGAACATTCAAATAATTTATCAACAGCAATCAAAGCAGCTTTTTATCTTCTGACCAGTCGTCATCCTGACGATGATGAACAAGAAATATTGAACAGAATGATAGACAACCAGCGACACTGGTATGAGTCTCATCCGGAAGATGCAAAGAAGCTTCTTGCTGTTGGACAGAAAGCACGAAATAAAATTTTAGATCCTATTGATGTAGCTGCTGTTGCGACAGTCGTATCTGGCTTGCTTGCGCATGACGAAAGTGTGGTGAAACGATGAGTGGTTTACCTCATGGAACGGCCTCTTCCATAAACCGAAGACAATGGCTCAACACATTTGGCATGGGCCTTGGAGGCATTGCACTCAATGAAATGCTCTCCGCGGAGGCACAAGATACTCATAGCAATGGTGTTCTTCAGCACCTGCATCATGCTCCCAAAGCAAAACGGGTCATTTATCTCTTTCAGGCTGGTGGACCATCACAACTTGATTTATTTGATGACAAACCAACTCTTGTTCAACAGACCGGTCAACAACTTCCTGAAAGTGTGCGTCGCGGACAACGACTAACCGGTATGAGTGGAAACCAAAGTTCCATACCACTCGTTGGATCGCCCTTCAAATTCTCACAACACGGCATGAGTGGTGCCACCCTGAGCGAACTACTACCACACACTGCGGCTATTGCTGATCGACTCTGTTTTATCAAAGCCATGTTTACGGAAAGTATTAATCATGGTCCAGGAGTTTGTTTCATGCAAAGTGGATCACAGATTCCTGGTCGTCCAAGTATTGGGGCATGGCTAGACTACGGATTGGGTAACATCACTGATAATCTACCATCGTTTGTTGTTCTACTCACAAAGAACAAAGGTGGACAGCCGTTACAAAGTCATCTCTGGGGATCAGGCTTTCTGCCGTCAAGACATCAAGCGATACGCTTTCGTTCTGGACCTGAACCCGTACTCTATATCAACAACCCACCAGGGGTATCTCCAGAGAGTCGCCGGCTTATGCTCGATGGCTTGCGACGATTGCATGAACACCAATTTCATGAAACATCTGATAACGACATTACAGAACGAATAGCTCACTATGAAATGGCTTATCGGATGCAGGCCAGCATACCGGATGTCACGGATGTAAGCGACGAGCCTCAGCATGTACTTAACCGGTACGGACTGGATGTCACAAACCCAGGAAGCTTCTCGGCCAATTGTCTTCTTGCACGGCGACTCGCAGAACGAGGGGTCCGTTTCATTCAACTGTATCATCAAGGATGGGATCACCACAGCGGACTACAAAGTGGGTTGCAAAAGCAATGTCAAGAAACTGATCAACCAACTGCAGCACTTGTCGAAGACCTAGCTGATCATGGAATGCTTGATGACACCCTTGTGATCTGGGGTGGTGAATTCGGTCGTACAAACTATTGCCAAGGACTTTACAAACCTGGTGCTGATTTTGGCCGTGACCATCATCCTCGCTGCTTTACGTCATGGATGGCGGGTGGCGGTATTCGACCTGGTATCAGTTGGGGAAAAACCGATGAGTATGGATACAATATTGAAGAAGGGGCTGTACACGTACATGATTTTCATGCAACACTTCTTCACTTACTCGGAATCGACCATGAACGACTGACCTATAAATTCCAAGGTCGTCGATATCGTCTTACCGATGTACATGGGCATGTTGTGAACGACATTCTCGTGTAATTTTTCATCTGCACTCAGTCGCTTGAGCTTCACGATTTTGCATGAGAAAGCATACTGTAACGATCTTCGATTGAAGCATGTGTTGCATCATTTTCACAAAAAAGTAATCGATACCGGAGTTTGATTCGGTGACCTTTGTGTAACACCACCAGTTTCATTTTCTGAAAGCTCAAGAAGGCTTTCTTCTATAACTATAGCCATAGAGAACTGTATGAGACCCAGGAGAGATCCGATAAAAAATACTTGTATTTTCGACATCTATAAAACTGTCTCTCGATGATCTGCTAGCAAATCGCTTCGCTGCTATAGGATTAGTAATGGTCGTACTATCATAAAAACGCGTGATACGAGTTCCCATTGTATTCAATACCAGAAGGTGTTCGGATACTCTTTCTAGAACTCCAATTTTTTATGATTCACTTTTTAATCCAGAATATTCGTTGGCTCTTCGTGGGATTCCTTCTCACGTTTGCATCGACCGGTGGGCAGACATGGTTTATCTCTCTCTGCTCACCATCCATAAAAGAGCAATTTAATCTCTCTGACGGTGGCTGGGGAGGTATCTACACCCTCGCGACGCTTGCTTCAGCAGTAATCATGTTCTGGCAGGGCTCAATTGTAGATCGCGTACCAACGCGAATTGTGACATTAGCAACAGCCTGTTTATTCACACTCGCTGCTATCGGTATGGCATGTGGTCAATCCACATGGATTCTAGGTGGGTCATTATTTCTACTTCGGTTCTGTGGGCAGGGCATGTTTGGACACATTGCAATGACCACTCTTGGTCGATGGTTTGTCAATCATCGCGGTCGAGCGGTTGCACTCGCAAATCTTGGATATCCAGCAAGTGAGATTTTGTTTGCGGCACCAGCAATTATCGTTATCCAAACGTTTGGATGGCAAGCCTTGTGGCTCTGTGTCGCTTCTTTTCTAATCCTCATCTTCATGCCTCTTACAGCGGTACTTCTCCGAACGAATCGCGTGCCTGCACAACGAACCGAACACGATGTGCTGTCTGGACTTCAGGGACGGCACTGGGTTCGTAAAGAGGCTCTACGTCATTGGCTCCTTCCTGCACTCCTACCGACACTGCTTACGCCTGGTCTGATGGGCACCGTGCTGTTCTTTAACCAGACTCATCTTGCTGAAATAAAACAATGGGATCTTGTTGCGATGTCTCCCGGATTTACATGCTTTGCACTGTCAGGTGTAATGGCATCATTCTGGGCTGGCTGGGCTGTTGACCGATTTGGAGGGTATCGACTCATACCATTTTTATTACTACCAATTGGTTTTGGTATGGCACTCATTAGTCAAGCGACGAGTGTAACGTCTTGGTATATTGCACTCGGTTCAATGGGGGTCACGATGGGCATGTCAAGTGCGCTTTGGGGTGCGGTATTACCTGCCCTTTATGGAACTCAACATCTCGGTTCAATACGTTCCCTCACAACTACGATCATGGTTTTTTCTACAGCCATTGGGCCTGGACTTACCGGGCTCCTGATCGATTCGGGAGTCGACTTTACAGCACAGTGCGTCGGATTCTCAGTTTGGTGTTTTGTCATTGCAATCGGTTCCGTTTTTGTTGAACAGAGATTGGCACGCGAAATTGCATCGTCTCTTCACAGTAGCATTTGATGCTTATACGACGCTAGTCAACTGTTGATTTATCAGCCGTAGATATAGCGTGGCAACCAGAGCACTAAAAACTTCCCGAAGAAAAAAACAAGGGTTAGTCCAACAAGCTGAAGCATTACAAACGGTACAACACCCTTGTAGATATCCTTCAGTTTAACTTCTTGTGGAGTGACACTCTTTAAATAGAAAATAGCGAATCCAACAGGTGGTGTAAGAAAAGAAGTCTGAAGACACACTGCCATCAGGATACAAAACCAAACAGTATTCGCTATCGTACGGGCCGCGACAAAATCTTCATGACGCTCATAGAGTGCTGGGTCAACAAACTGAAAATCCATTGTTCCAATGGTCGACACAACAAGAGGCAGAACAATAATTGTGATCTCGATCCAATCAAGAAAGAAACCCAGAAAAAAGATAATACCCAAGACGACCGCAACAACACCAAACGGACCAAACGGCAAGCTTTCTAGTCCGTATTGAATGAGCTTATCACCACCCAACTCACGAAGAATAAATGCAAAGCATGTCGCGCCAATAAGGATACCGACAATGGATCCAGTGAGAGAAAAGGCATCGACGCAGCATTGCCATCCTTCGCTGAGAATTGTGCGGTAGTCAAATTTTTCTTGGTGTGCTTGATCCGTCCTGGATAACCAATGTGTGATTGCTAAGATACTTGCACCAACGACACCAAGACCACTGGCCTCTGTCACCGTGGCAACTCCGGCAAAAATTGATCCGAGGACGACAAGAATAAGCATAAAAGCCGGAACAATCGCGAGTATGATATCAAAAAATACTTTTGCTGAACCCTCTTGCTGACTACCAAGTGGTGCATCTTCTGGCCTGATGTTTCCTATAAAAACTAAATAGAACACATACAAAACAGCTAGCAGAACGCACGGGAGAATCGCTCCCATGAAGAGATCGCTTACTGGAACAGATGCTTGGTCCGCCATAATGACAAGCATGATGCTCGGTGGCATCAGGATGCCGAGTGTACCTGCAGAACAAACGGTACCAGTAGCAAGCGACTTCGCATAACCTTGATGAAGCATCACTGGGAGGCCAATCAACCCCAGCAGAACCACCGAGGCTCCGATAATACCTGTGCTTGCAGCAAGTAAAATCCCGATGAAGACGACACAGATTGCCAAGCCGCCGCGAACCCGTCCAAACAGTTGTTGCATCGCTCTCATCATTCGCTTCGCCATGCCACTTCGATCTAACAAAAGACCCATAAAAATAAACATTGGAAGTGCGACAAGTTCTGGTTTCCTTAAAAGTCCTCCGTATATCCGATTTACAAATCCAGCTGCACTGCCGAGATAAAGCTTTGTCCCTGAATGATCAAATGTCAGTGTGTACCCAAGATAGTCCGTGGTGTATCCCACAAAAATAAAAGCTACGGCGACACCGCCCAGTACAAATGCAATTGGATAGCCTGTAAACAAGAGGGCCACAAAGCTTACAAACATAGCAACGACCAAAGCATAGCGTGGGTCAATCTGCCCAGCCCACCAAGCCAGTCCTCCAAATGAAATACTTATCGCTACCCCTACTCCTAATTTCCAGCTCCACAAAAATGTTTGAAAATTTATTTTTTTTGAAAACGATGTGCTCGCGCTGCGTCGTAATAAAAATGCTAGCAGCCATATGAAAGCTCCATAGAGAATGCATAAGCACGAAAGGGGAAGTGCCAGTTTCACAATAAATGTATAAGGAAGCCCTTGTTCATTTACTGAATGCTCACCGATCGCATACGATTGCGCGACTGATCGGAAACCATGCCATGAAATGAGTCCTGTAAATGGCACAACGAAGAACATCAGGCCAACTGCCTCGAATGTCCTCAGGGTCTGCTGGCTGAAATGCTGGCGTAGAAGATCTAATCGAACATGGCCATTTGTAATAAATGAAAAAGCAACACTTAAGGTTCCAAGATAGGCATACAACTGCCAATGTAGCTCTTCGAGCCATACGAAATTAATTCCCAGCGTGTACCGTAAGACAACGTGAATCAAAATCGTCAAAGCAAGCAACGGAAATAATATGGCTGCTGAACCTATGACTCGACGTAATAGACTCAGGGAATTTCTCTTAACATTGCCTTGGTCGCAAACATTGAGTGTTTGCTTGCCGGGTACCTCTTCGTTGTTCACATCCGATCCTCTGGACAGCCTGCGATCATCTGTATTCTTTCATAAATTTACTGAGATGATATTTTTTTGCGAGGAAGAAAAGCTCGGCCACCCCATTCTCGGTAGTGACTACGAAACGCCTGCAAATCTTCCCAGACCTCTTTAAAAAAAGGATCGTGAGTTGCTTCACGAGATACCACGTCGTGCCATGTTGCTTCGTACAATTCAAGCATCTCTTGAGACCACCTGCGATTCTGAACACCCCTCTCATCAGTATTTCGACGGATCGCATCTGCCTGAATCGACTCTGATTTTGCAAAACTATCGAGCATGGCTGCCTGACATGCATTCGAAATAATTGATTGATCAACTTTTGATAAGGACTCCCAAATACTTTTGTTAATGAGTAGTTCGAGAAGAGTTGCTTGTTGATGCCACCCTGGATAATAGTTGTATTTTGCAACACGAGAAAAACCAAGCTTTTCATCTATTGCTGGCATTGAGAATTCCGTTGCATCAAGAATATTTTTTTCGAGCGCCTGGTAAATTTCTCCTCCCGGCATCACAGTGACGGCAACACCGAGTTCTTGCATGACCTGTCCACCAAGTCCATAAAAACGCATCTTCAGCCCCTTCAAATCTTCAGGCTCATCCACAGGCTTTCGAAACCAACCACTTGTCTCGGCTGCTAGCAATGCACACGGCAAGGACACAACTTGGAAGCCGGCCTCAGAATACATTCGTTGTTCAAGTTCAAGCCCACCACCATGATACATCCAGGCAATATATTCACCGGCTTCAGGCCCAAATGGAACAGAACTGAATAAGGGTGCAGCAGGCATTTTGCCCGCCCAGAAACCAGCTGGTCCAAACCCGCTTTCAACAGTGCCACTCGAAACTGCATCGAGTACTTCAAGCGCTGGTACAAGGGCACCTGGTTCTTGAACATTAAGTTCAACACGACCTGAAGTCATTGCACGAACACGATCTGCCACACCAAGAATAGCGTCACCGAGACCAGGTAGATTCGTGGGCTGACATGCAGCAACTTTCAATTCAACTTTTACGCCAGATGTTGAATTTCTATTACGAATACCGCTGCTTCCTACCGGCTCACATCCGATAAAGATAATTCCTAGAACAAGAGACAGTATCGTTACAGCGTATTTGTTTACCATCCTCGTATTCTACGGAGTATCTATCATATGAACCAATTGAAATTCAGACATGATATTCAACCATACTCATTGATGCCCATTCGTGTGATACATGCGGCCAGGGAACGCCACATATCGACATCCAACATCTCTTACGGTCACACGTGATTTTATCCGCATGTTATTGGGTCCAATATGACCCAATAACGAGTACGACTACACACCGCTACACTGATATTAAATGCCAAAACGTTGGGCATATAGGTTCTATGCAATGTAGCGAAATTTAAAACTCACCTCATTGATCATCAGACACGGCATCACTCTCGGTAAAAGTTTCCCATCAAACCCATTCACAATTAAAGATGTTCAAAACTATTCAAAAGCCCTCAACGTTCGCACCCTAAAAGTGATGAAGGAGCAAGGATTTTCTTCATAAAACAATGGGAGATGCGTGTTCGTGAGACAGTACTCGACTATCTTGATTCGCTGCGTAGATAATTTTCTACGTGCCAATATAGAGCGATGCGACCTTACTTTCCGGTGACCTGCTTCAATGCACTGAGTGCTTGCTTGCGGGCCTCTGCATGGTCAACAATCGGTTCCGGGTACGTGTTATCACGAACAACCCAACGATCAATATATTTTTCATCTGGGTCAAATTTCTGCTGTTGGCTTGTTGGATTAAAGATCCGAAAATACGGAGCTGCATCCGCCCCACACCCAGCAGCCCATTGCCAGCCAAGCGTGTTCGCAGCAAGGTCTGCATCGACAAGCGTATCCCAGAACCAACGTGCACCTTCGAGCCATGTGATCCGTAAATCCTTTACGAGAAAACTTGCAACAATCATTCTCACACGATTATGCATCCACCCTGTCTTCCATAATTGTTGCATCCCCGCGTCAACAATAGGAAACCCTGTACTCCCTTTTTGCCAAGCCCGAAGGCCTACAGGATCATCCACCCACGGAAAACGATTATAGTCTTTGCGCAATGGCTCATTTGCCGTGTGAGGAAAGTGATACAGAAGATGGTTCGCAAACTCGCGCCACCCAATCTCTCGTAGATACACTTCAGGACTGCCAACTATACTCTTTGCTGGCTTCCCTCCGGTGGCCTCACGCACAGCATGCCAGACTCGTCGTGGTGAAATTTCACCAAAGTGTAGATGCGGGGAAAGACTACTTGTCCCCTGTTGGTCGGGCCGATTTCGCCCATCGTCGTACGAATCGAGTCCTTTGTTAAGAAAAGACTTTAGAAGTTTTTTTCCACCTGCTTCACCCGGACTCCACGACGCGTTCATCACACCAGACCAATCGTGTTCTGGAAGAAGGTTCAGTGCATCCAGTGACAGCGTCTTCACACTTTCCATGGCAGCGGGCTTCACCTTTCTTGGTGCGGCAATTGGTTCAGCCGGCTCATCTCGCGCGAGTAACGCGCGCCAGAAAGGTGTAAAAACCTGATAAGGATTACCTTGCTTTGTTGCGATATGTGCTGGTTCGTACAGAAGGCTGCCACCAAAACTTTCAGCATGAAGGCCGTCTTTGGAAAGTGTTTTCTTGATCGTGGTATCACGCTTTATAACAGCTGGTTCGTATCGTCTGTTCCAGACAACATGCGTAGCATGAACTTCTTTCGCTAGCTTCTGAAGAGCCTTGAGCGTCGGACCTCGACGAATCACAAGAGGACAGCCTACATGCGCAAGTTTCTCTGAAAGTTTCTCTAGCGATTGATGAAGCCACCAACGGGAAGCTGATCCTGGCTCCCACGGAGCCTCTTCTTCTGGAGCCCAGATGAAGACCGGGAGAACACTGCCGCGGCGGCACGCCTCGATAAAAGCTGGGTTGTCATCTAACCGAAGATCATGCCGAAACCAGACAATAGTCACCGCAGTCATTGGCACTCCTGATTTATGTATAGATTATGGATGATGCATTCACCATAACCACCATCCATCAAATTTTACACGAGCTAAGGTTTTTATTTTTTCATGGCATAACTAACCGTTGACTACAGAAGATATAGCCGGGAAGACATGCACGATAGGCAGTCTTTGTATCGTATTCAAAATCAGAGATGTGACTATCAGATTTTGTAAATTCTGCTGGAATCCAACGATATTATGATAATAGATCCCGAACAACTTCACCGTGTACATCTGTGAGTCGAAAATCTCGGCCCTGAAAACGATGAGTCAGTTTTGTGTGATCAAACCCGAGTTGATGGAGAATCGTAGCTTGCAGATCATGAATATGAACCGGATTTTCAGCAACTTGAAAACCAAGTTCATCACTGGCCCCGTACGTGAGTCCTCCTTTGACACCGCCACCGGCCATCCATATCGAATAACAATCAGGATAGTGGTCCCGTCCAAGCACACCACCACCAGACGTTCGCCCCTCACGAAATGGTGTTCGACCAAATTCACCAGTGCAGAGAACGAGTGTATCGTCTAATAAACCCCTTTGATCAAGGTCTTCTATAAGAGCAGCGGCTGGTTTATCAAAGGTTGCACCTTTTTTTGTCAGTCCATCCCGAATATCTTGCTGTGGGTTCGTTCCATGAAAGTCCCATCCCCAATCAAACAAATGTACGAATCGTACGCCTTCCTCAACCAGTCGTCTTGCCAAAAGACAGTTGTTGGCAAGACTTGATCCACCGGGCTCTGCACCGTAGGCGTCAATAATATGCTTCGGTTCTTGTGAAATATCCATGACCGCAGGCACACTTGTTTGCATTCGATATGCCAATTCGTATTGTGCAATCCTGGTAAGAGTTTCAGGGTTTCCAAGTTCCTGAGCCTGCATCTGATTCAAATCATTCAGAGCATCAAGACTTTTTCTACGTAATTGCCGATCCATACCCTCTGGGTTCGACACATACAGTACCGGGTCACCTTTTGATCGACACTGAACTCCTTGGTACACACTCGGAAGAAAACCTGAACCAAAGCTACTTGTACCACCATTGGGCTGAACACCTGAAGATATCAATACAACGAAACCGGGCAGGTTCGCATTCTCACTACCTAGACCATACGTGACCCAGCTTCCAAGGCTTGGTCGACCCGCTCGTGGACTCCCTGTGTAGACCATTAATTCGGCTGGTGCATGATTAAACTGATCAGTGTGCATGCTTTTCACGAGGCATAGCTTGTCTGCAACACGATGTAAATTTGGTATCGCATCTGAGAGCTCCATGCCGCTCTGGCCACACCGTTTCCATTTTCTTCGTGTGCCTAGTAATTTTGGTGTTCCACTCGTAAACGCAAACTTTTTTCCTGCTATTGTCTCTGCTGGACACTCCTCACCATCTCTTTTGACCAACTGCGGCTTGTGGTCATACATATCAAGATGTGGTGGTGAGCCCGTGAGATGAATCACAATCATCCGTTTTGCACGTGGTGCAAAGTGAGGGGGACGCATTGCAAGTGGATCAGAAGCCGAGGTTATCGGCGACGCTGCATGTGCACCACTCCATAACAAATCAGTAAGTGCGGCTGCACCAATGCCACCAGCCATACTTCCTAAAAGATGACGACGCGTGGCGAGCAGTTTGTGTTCAACACATGGATTCATCGCTGGCTTCCTAAGGGCACATAAATGTCTCATCAAGATTCAATATTACGTTTCCTACAACTGTCCATGCAGCCAGATGAATATGAGCTTCACTCGTATTCCCATCAAAATGCTTCAGTATCTCTTCTGGTAATGAGCCAAGTGGTTTCGTTGCCATGGCGATCGCGGCACCTTGTTGTGCTCTGTACTGAGTACATGTCTCCTCATAGAGTTCGACTAAACGCTCTACTTCACTCGGACGTGGTTCCCTTGTTAAAACCAAACGAAAACCTCGAGTGGCTTGAGCTTCTGCATTTGCCTCACTTTCACGAATGATACGCCTTGCAAGAGCCTGTGCAGCTTCAACAAAAACTGGGTCATTCAACGTGACAAGTGCTTGTAGTGGTGTATTCGTTCGCGGCCGACGGATCGTACAGACTTCACGATTGGGTGCATCAAATGTAGCCATCGAAGGATATGGATTGCTCCGCCGCCACGTCGTATAAATCGCTCGACGATAGCGGTCTTCACCAGCACTCGTTGTCCAATCAATACCGGCTCCAAATGCTGCTTTTAACCCCAGATCTGGCTGAGGAGGATGGACACTAGGGCCCCCTTTCTTCGAGGAAAGTAATCCTGCTGCTGCAAGCGCCTGATCGCGAATGACTTCGGCTGAAAGCCTAACGCGAGGACCACAAGCCAGCAGACGATTTTCTGGATCGTACTCCAGCAGTTCCGGAGTTGGCTTCGATGACTGCCTGTAGGTAGCACTTGTAACAATCAATCGTTGTATTGCTTGAATATCCCAACCACTATCAATAAATTCGCACGCCAGCCAATCAAGCAGTGCTGGATGACTTGGCAATTCACCTTGGCTTCCAAACTCTTCACTCGTTGAGACAATGCCAATGCCGAAAATCTGTTCCCATAAGCGATTTATGAGAACGCGTGCTGTGAGTGGATTATCTCGGTCAACCAGCCACGTTGCCAGCCTCATGCGATCAACTCTTTGCCCATCAGGAAAATCTATTTTTGAGAAAACAGAAGGAATATGTCCTTCAACAATTGGACCAAGATCTTGCCAATTACCTCGATACTGCAATTTGGTTATCCGCCGCTTATCATCCTGAAGTTCTTCCATGACAGGAACCGTTACTGCTTTCACAGCGGTGATTCTTCTTCGTAATGTGTTCACATGCTTCCGAAGTAGTCGTAACTCTGGCGGCTCTCCTCGCGGTTGAACTTGCTTCTTGGGAGTGATCTTCTTCATCTCGGGTACCGCCTGCACTATGGCAGCGAGTTCTCGCTCGAGGGGTCGACGTTTCGCATCCACTAGCTCATACGGTATCGAAACATACGGTGATTCATCTTTTCGATCCGCATCAGCGGTATTATTAAAGATTGCATAGAGACCAAAAAACTCCTGCTGAGATAGAGGATCGTATTTGTGGTCATGACATTGCGCACAGGCAATTGTCGTGCCCATCCACGTACTCAACGTTGTGTTCACACGATCGACAACAGCAACTGAGCGAAATTCTTCATCGATTGTTCCACCTTCATTATTGGTCAAAGTATTTCTATGAAACGCAGTGGCTATCGCATCCTGAACTGTTGCATCTGGAAGTAGGTCACCTGCAAGTTGCGCAATCGTAAACTCGTCAAATGACATATTGTTATCAAAAGCACGTATAACCCAATCTCGATAGGGCCATATTGTTCGTGGTGGATCATCTGCATACCCTGCACTGTCGGCATACCGTGCAAGATCGAGCCAGCTACGTGCCATGTGCTCACCATAGCCTTCGTGAGAGAGCAATGTATCGATAAATTGTTCCACGGCATCGGTTGATGTATCTGCAACAAATTCATCGACCTGCTCTGGACTGACTGGAAGACCAGTCAGATCAATCGCAAGCCGACGGGCAAGTGTCATGCGATTTGCTTCTTGGCTTGGTACAAGACCGTTGGTTTCAAGCTTCGCAAGAATAAACCTGTCGATCTGGTTCCGCGGCCAGAAAGGGTCCGATACCTCTGGAATCATTGGACGACGAATAGGGGTATATGACCAGTGTGGTTCATACTTCGCCCCGTCATCAATCCAACGTCGAAGTAATGAGACTTCATCAGCTGAAAGTGGCTCACCCGCTTCGGGGGGTGGCATGATGAGGTCGGCATCTTCTTCTAAAATCCGAATCACTAATTCACTCTTCTGAGCATCACCTGAAACAATCGCTGCATATCCGCCGAGGTCTTCAGTTGCACCTTCAAATATATCGAGCCGTAAACCATGTTCACCACCACCGTGACGAGCCTCTGCATCTGGGCCATGACAGCGAATGCAGCGGTCTGAGAGCAACCCTTTAATATCACGGGTGAATGAAGGTGCCTCTTCTGAGAACACTGGGAGTGGCATGCATAAATAAAGTGCACTCCACATAAGGTGAGCAGCAACGATGTTGAATCGCTCAGCCACCACCCACCAACAAGATACAAAGTTGCGAACCACAGGATCGCTCCATGGAAAACAACCGCTTCGCCGTCAGAAAGTGATACGACTTTTTGACGCGGACTAAGAATAGTCGATCGGCGGACGCGTAGATAACTATATCGTCTACAAATGAGTCATTATTTTGAAAAATCGCATTTCGTACCACTGAGTACTCAGAATTGCTGATTCTCAGCTTTTTTTCAGGATCATTTCCTACGCATCTATGGAAATTTTCTATCGTGGAACGTGACGGGCTCACTGACTTGTAAGCACTTCCCAGACCGTTGTCGTGCCGCTTGTCTCGTTGCCAGCAATCACGAGATCTGTCGATGTTGGAGATTTTTCTGCAGGCACAAAAATTAATCCTTCAATCCCGCTATCACCGGCTTCTGGATTTGCTGTTCCATCATCACGCGTAGCAGCCACATCAAACCGCCGATTATTAAAATAGCCAACATGTTTGGACGACTCTGGCTGCGTAATGTCATACACCATGATGCCACCAATTCGCTCAAGACCTATGAACGCATAGGTCTTCTCACCGACTGTTCCCAGAACAAGTCCTTCCGGTTCAGGACCTTTACTTCGGCTCCGCTTCTCTTTTGTTAACGAATCGTTACTCACGTTGAAAAACTCTGGAAATCGCTGAGCCGTTATCTGTTCAAAGTCATCACCGCTATCAAAGACAGTATCACCTGTTGTGAGATCTATGATTGAAAACGATCGACTACCAAATGCAAAAAGCTGAGTCGGACGACCTTCCTCATCAAGATGGTCGTCAACCAGGTCCCGTACGAGCTTGAGCCTGCCAAGTTCTGTATCAGAAGTCTGTTTTTCAAACTGAGTCCCAGCCGTAGGCCAATCTTCAAGGCTTGCCTCATCTTCAAAAATGGCACCTTCTTCAAGGCCAGCAACTGCATCGTCTGATGTTGGACGAACACGCGAATCACCTTCATTGGCTGTTACCAACAGACGCTTGCCGTTTTGCTGATAGATCCGTATCGTATCAGGCTGCAAGATACCAAAGAGACCTGATCGAGGGTGTATATCGATGCAGTCATCTTTATCACTCGCATCAATTCCATTGCCAGCTTCACCAAAGTTTTTGTACCCCAGGGGTATGATGCGACGAACGGTTGCGTCGGCTATATCGACTTCTGCAACTGCATTGACTTCCTGTAGGCAGACATATGCAAAACGACTTTCATGATCGACAGCTATCCACTCAGGCTCTGCGTCCTGTGCAAACGTGGCTGGTATTT
>CAJXFK010000049.1 GCA_913052575.1 uncultured Planctomycetaceae bacterium | reverse complement strand
AGAAGGTGCGTCAATTGAAGAGCAGGGACTTGGTTGGAAAAATAGTTTTGGTTCAGGGAACGCCGGTGACACAATTTCAAGTGGGCTTGAAGGTGCATGGACCTCAACGCCAGCTCGTTGGTCGCATGGATATTTCCAAAACCTTTTTCAATACGAATGGGAGTTAACAAAAAGCCCTGCAGGTGCTTGGCAGTGGACACCCAAGGAAACGTCGGCACAGAACACAGTGCCTGATGCACATGATCCCAAGCGTTCTCATGCACCCATGATGTTTACAACAGATTTGGCTCTACGATTTGATCCCGATTACGAAGTGATTTCTCGCCATTTTCTTGAAAATCCAACTGTATTTAGTGATGCGTTTGCAAAAGCCTGGTACAAACTGACTCACCGGGATATGGGGCCTGTAACTCGGCTACTTGGACCAGAGGTTCCTGAAGCCCAACTCTGGCAAGATCCTGTGCCCAGTGTTGGTTATGAAATAATTGATCAACACGATATTTCCATGCTGAAGCAACATATTCTGTCTTCAGACACATCCATCGCTGATCTTGTAAGCACGGCATGGGCGGCCGCATCTACATTTCGTGGGAGCGACAAACGGGGTGGTGCAAACGGTGCACGCATTCGACTCTCACCACAAAAAGATTGGGAAGTAAATGATCCAACTCGATTAGCAAAGGTTCTTACTACTCTTGAAGATATCCAGCAGAAATTTAACACCACAGCACACAATAAGAAGCAGGTCTCACTCGCGGATCTGATTGTTCTTGGCGGCTGTGTAGCAATTGAAGAAGCCGCTCGCCGAGCTGGACACGAAGCCTCGGTTTCCTTTCATCCTGGACGGACTGACGCAACTGATGAAATGACTGATATCGAGTCCTTCGCTGTACTCGAACCAACGACGGATGGGTTTCGTAATTATGTTGCCGACCATATCGATCGTCCTACTGAGGAACTCTTGCTGGACAAAGCCGACCTTTTGACGCTCACTGTGAAAGAAATGACAGTACTTGTCGGGGGGCTTCGAGTTCTCGGGGCGAATAGCACCGCAGGTGATCAAGCTCAACTTGGCGTTTTCACAAAGCGTCGTGAAACCTTATCGAACGATTTTTTCATCACCTTGCTGTGCCCGGATATTACATGGCAGAAAACCCCCGAATGTGAAAATATTTTCGAAGGACTCAACCGTGTGACTGACACTGTTAAGTGGACAGCAACGCGTGTCGATTTGATCTTCGGTTCAAACGCGCAATTACGTGCAATCTGCGAAGTCTATGCCAGTGAAGATGGCCAGCAACAGTTTCTCAATGATTTTATTGAAGCCTGGGTCAAAGTGATGAACCTCGACCGCTTTGACTTACAGACGATTGCTTCTCCATGAGAGGTGCTTTTCAAATGAACTGAATAAGGTCCTGTGGCAAAAACCCGATTCGATTCATTAACACATGTCATGCTTGTCCCGATAACGCCTCAACTATATTTTCGAAATGACTAAATAAGTGCGAGTAGCTGTCAAGGACTGACAACATCACAGAATTTACTGAAGGGCTCATACCGGTGCTTGTAAGCTCTTCTAGTTGTTTCTGGCGAAGTCCTTTTATTTGAGACCGGACACCTGCTCGCACAGAAACAAACTCTTCAAAGATGTTTTGATCTTTGGTACGAATCGCTGCGTTCATTTTTATCAAAAATGACAGGGCACGAGAACTCAATTCTTCGATACCCTCACAAAAATACGATGGAAGGGAAGCGTCATAGTCCCGCAACTTGTTGTCAAGTCTTTCAAGATTTTCTATGTAGTCACTGATCGATTCATATTCATAAGCGATACGCAACTGAATACGTATTTCATCTGCTACATCATGAGGTAAAGCATTTGTGAAGAGATTCGTCATGAATGCTGTGAGTTCTTCCTGAATCGCATCAAGGGATATCTCATAGTCTCTTAACTGATTCCTGAGCTGAGTGTTCGATTTCTTTTCTCCTCTCAACTCAGTCAAGACATGAAGCATCTCCGCGCAACTGTCTCCCATTCGCTCTATCTCTTTGAGTGACTGCTCTATTGCTAACACTGGATTATCTAACATTCGAATGTCTAACTCGGTGAGTCGCGGCTTCTCTTTCACTTCTTTTACAGGAACTATCCGCTCAAGAGCACGCACAAGAATGCCCACAAATGGAATAAACAGCAAAACATTCACTACATTGAAAATACTGTGGGTCGCAGCAATAGCCGGCGTTGTGTTTGGAAAAGTGGCAATACCATCGACCATCACTATTTTCAGAACATCTACATGAATAATCCACTGTACAAGTTGGATGTACCAATGGAAAACAAGTGTTATCCAAAACACTCCAGTGAGATTGAACAGAACATGGAAGTAGGCAGCTCGCCGGGCATTTGTTGTGGCCCCTATCGATGCTAAAAGAGCCGTAATCGTTGTGCCGACGTTCTCACCGATGACAAGTGCCGCAGCAGTTTCATATGAGATAACTCCCTGGTAAGCCAACGATATTGTAATCCCCAGGGTTGCAGAAGAAGACTGCACCATGGTCGTCAGGACACAACCGACCATGCAACACTTCAAGACACCCAAATAACTGTCAGCCTGAAAGGCTTGAAACCAGGTAGCAAAATCAGGAGTTTCCTTGATAATGCCGCACGCATCTTTCATCAGTTCCAAACCAAAAAATACCATGCCCGTGCCCATCAGACCCATCGCATAGTATCGCCAGCGTTCATTTCTTGAGAATAGGTATACGAACGCCGAGAAACCAAGAAGCGGCAGGCCGTATTTCCCAATTTTAAGAACGAGTATCCATCCAGTAATTGTGGTGCCAATATTTGCGCCCATAATGACACCCACTGATTGGGCAAGGCTCATCACTCCACTGTTTACAAAGCCAACGACCATAACCGTGGTAATCGAACTTGATTGAACAATACACGTGACAATAACCCCAACGATAATCGCAAAAATACGATTACCAGTCACTGTACCAATAAGCCGACGTAAGCTATTCCCAGCGACAGCCTGCATGCCCTCAGACATATATTTCATGCCTAACAGAAAAACACCCAGACCTCCAATCAGTTCGCCAAGGAGGTGCGCTAAAGATGTGAGATTCACAGGAGCATTCCAAATGGCTATTTCGTGAGCGTAATAGAGGTATACTGACAGAATACAGTTTAAAGACAAAGAAAACTTTGCATAGTTGTCTTTATAAGGACAATGTTTGGGCATATTTCATGAAATGGGAACCTCTTGATCTTGTTGTTTACAGTAAACAGAAGCACAGTGCTTCTCCCGGCCCTCGAGCTCGGGAAGTTGACGCAGCATCTCGCGGAGAAACCTATTCTTATACCGTGGACAAGTTTTGGGTGGTGCAACAGGTACTTGAAGACGGCAACCTGCGCCTGATAACTCGTACTGGCAAGCAACACACCATTCATCCTCATGATCCAAATCTTCGCAAAGCAACACTATGGGAGCGGTGGTACTTTTGGGGACGATACCGCGAAATCAAAGCACTGGTGTCCTAAAAGCACTGGTGTCCTAATTAATCTTTAACTGCACTTTTCATTACAAAATAGCTGTCGATAGGCCGCATACATAAACATTTACAAGTAAGCACCTTAAAGAGCTTGTGGAAAATCTTTTTTATCCATTCACAAGTTTTCATCCATCCACAAGGTAGTTCATTTCGAGGCTCTCACTCCATGGAACTTATTGGCTCCAAAAAATACCTTTGTACTGTTCTACTTTTTCTTTGCAGTTTCTTTTTAATAGGAAATCACAGGTCTGTTGTTTTCTCGCAGCCATTTCCGAAGAATATCGACCCGGCTATACAACCTTATCAATCAGTCAGCGGAGAAGTCGCAGGCTCTCTTAAGTACATCGGTTCCGATACAATGAACAATCTGGTTGCCTTATGGGCTGAGGGATTCAAAAAATTCTATCCCGCTGTCCGTGAAGGTATAGAAGGTAAGGGGTCTGCATCTGCACCGCCAGCTCTCACGGAAGGCACAAGCACTTTTGGCCCAATGAGTCGACCCTGGAAAGCACATGAAATCGATTCCTTTAAAGACTCTTTCGGCTATGCACCTACGGTTATCCCAACAGCAATCGACATGCTTGCTGTTTACGTTCATAAAGACAATCCGACTGCAGGGCTTTCACTTCAGCAGCTAGATGCGATCTTTTCGAAAAATCGTAATGGTGGAATGAAAAAAGCTATCGTGACATGGGGACAACTGGGACTGACAGGTGTCTGGCAAGATAAACCAATACGTCTTTATGGTCGTAATTCAGCAAGTGGCACCTATGGATTTTTTAAAGAGCACGCTCTCTTCCGGGGAGACTTTAAATCCAACGTCATAGAACAACCTGGAAGCTCTTCCGTAGTGCAATCAATTGCGAACGATCGTTATGGGATTGGCTACAGTGGAATCGGCTACAAAACCGTTGATGTTCGGTCACTCCCGCTGAGTACTACGCCAGATAGTAAAAATATTACTACTGATGCAGAAAATGCCTACTCTGGTGAATATCCACTTGTTCACTTTCTCTATCTAAGTGTGAATCACAAGCCTGGTAGTACACTCGAACCACTTCGCAAAGAATTTTTGAAGTATGTTCTAAGTGCTACCGGTCAAGCAGATGTTTTAAAAGCTGGTTATCTCCCAGTAAGTTACAAAACATCTCAGAGAAGCCTTGAAACTATTACGGCACACGGAGTGAAATAATGCTTTTCTGAGGAAGTATGAAAACACGGTAGACTGCCCGTGAGAGAGCGATTACAACCGATTCTTTGACAAAGGCTGCCTCTTATTATTTTTAGCTCATCATCACGAGCAGACCGTGTATGCCAAATGGGTGTTTCTCTATTTAATAGCCGTGATCCATGAATCAACCGGCAACATTTACTGGTCGTAGAAAAAGAAGTGCTACACGCGCTACAGTATTACTCAGTGATACTGTAGCGCGTATCGTGATTACACTTGGTGGCCTTGCAACAATTGCTGCAGTGCTTCTCGTAGGTGTTTTCCTCTTCGTGGTAGCCCTTCCACTCTTTCGCTCTACAACTGTTCAGTTGAAGCAATCTATTCCATGGGAAATGGCTAGTCATTCATACCTCGCCTCTGGTCTCGATGAGTCTGGGTTAGTCGCATGGTTTTGTGATGCTGATGAAATAACTGCTATTGAATTAAAAAGTGGCAATAAACTCCTCTCACGATCAACAAAAATTAGTGGGCTTCAATACGCTTCTGCAATTTGTCATCTACCAAACACCTTAAAATCGGCTGTCGGTTTTAAAAATGGCACAATTCGCATCGGAAAACTTGGACTGAGTACGTCCTATGTTCCAGAAGCAGAAATTCCACTGCCTGCAAGGTCTCTCAAAATTAGTGAACTCACCACTGTCAATAATGACATTTATCTTCGATCATCGAATAAAATAGTTCAAAAAATTCAGCTCGTATCAGAATTAGAAGACTATGTATCTACTACTCTCACTCGACCAATCACTGATATTGATCTGGCAATAACAAATAGAGGATTCTGCTTTGCAGCACTCGACGATAAAGGAAATATACGATTTGAAAAAAGCACTTTTCAAAACAATCTCTTAACTGATGACGGTTCCGTCATCAATGTTGGAACAACTCTTCAGGAAGAAATTGTTCCATCAGGCCTTGATTTTATTCGAGTATCGGGCCTCGGAGATCAGCTTTTCGCCTTCACTTCTTCTGGATCCTTCAAGCGTTTTGCAATCCGAGATGTCGATCACCCCGTACTGATGGAGGAACGTGATCTACTTCAAGAAAAAACTTCTCTTACCCACGTTACTCGACTCTTTGGTGAAAATTCTTTCGTAATTGGTGACAACAGTGGCACAATAAGAATTCTATTCAACTCCAGGGACAAAAACCCTACTACAGATGATGGGTTAACGACTAAGGTCACTGCAACTTTTTCTGCTCATCAAAACGAGCGTCATCACCAAAAAATAGAAATTACTTCTATTTCAGCTTCACCAAGGTCTCGCCTTTTTGCAGTTGCCTCATCCGACGGAGTGATTCGACTCCTGCAAGCTACAAATCGCTCAACAGTTGCCGAACTCAGCACCAAAAAAAAATCCACGCAAAGTCAGAACTTACAAATTCTTCTCCTCGGCTCAAGAGATCAGAAACTCGTTGCCTGTGATGGCAAAACTCTTACCACTTGGAACATTGACCTTAGCTATCCAGAAGCTTCTTTGACTTCACTCTTTGGAAAAATTTGGTATGAAAATTATCCAGATCGAGAGTATGTATGGGAAACAAACGGACACGAGTCCTTTGAGCCAAAATTTAGCTTGGTTCCCCTGCTGTGTGGCACTATAAAGGCAACTCTCTACTCAATGCTATTTGCCACACCAATTTCAGTTTTTGCAGCAATTTATATCAGTCAATTCATGACTCCAGCATGGAAATCTCGTATTAAGCCTGTCATCGAGATGATGGCAAGCCTGCCAAGTGTTGTGTTGGGATTTATCGCTGGTCTAAT
This sequence comes from uncultured Planctomycetaceae bacterium, assembly GCA_913052575.1. Taxonomy (GTDB): domain Bacteria; phylum Planctomycetota; class Planctomycetia; order Pirellulales; family UBA1268; genus UBA1268. Next base: position 14,178 of record CAJXFK010000049.1, on the reverse strand, counting down.
CCTTGCACCAGTTATCGAAAGCGGTGTGATGATTTTTATCACAAGCTTTTTTACAGTTCCAATTACTCTCCTGATCTTTGCCTTTTTATGGCAATTTTGGTCACCTGGATTACGGAGTCAAATATCTATCTGGAGATTTCCTGTCGTACTCTTCATCGCACTCCCCATCGGTATTCTATTAGGTTTTCTAACAGCACCGCCGACCGAGTTTCTTCTGTTTAATGGTGATTTTTTTGCATGGCTTCACGGCCGGGGTGGAAGTGGCTGGGGAGGCTGGGCACTTGCTTTATTCCCACTATCAGCAATGGTCGCCGTATTTCTCATAGGCCGGTTCATCAATCCCTGGATTCGTATTCGAAGTATGAAATGGGGACATATAAAGACTGTCTCAGCAGCCCTCATTCTCCTTTTTATTGGGCTTTTTCTGGCCGGTGCCATTTCGACAGCAGCGGCAATGTTCCTAGATGCTTTGCGCTGGGAAACTCGTGGTGGCATCTTTGGCACCTACGTCCAACGGAATACCATGGTCGTCGCTATTGGTATGAGTTTCGCAATTATACCTCTCATATTTACACTTGCTGATGACGCCTTATCAAGCGTCCCTGAACATCTGCGAAGTGGTTCGCTAAGTGCTGGTGCAACGCAATGGCAGACAACGCTTCGGGTTATTATTCCAGCCGCAGCTGGTGGAATCTTTTCCGCTGTCATGATTGGTCTCGGAAGAGCTGTAGGAGAAACAATGATTGTCTTAATGGCAGCTGGAAACACGCCTATTATGGACTGGAATATTTTCAGCGGATTTCAAACATTATCCGCTGCCATTGCCACTGAATTACCAGAAACAACTCAAGGATCCACTCATTATCGAATCCTTTTTCTAGCAGCAGTTCTTTTGTTTGTTCTCACATTTTTTATAAATACTGTAGCTGAAGTCATTCGACAGAGATTCCGAAGGAGCGCACATGAACTCTAGTCGGTATCAAAGACAGAACGTTCGCTCACCATTTTCTAGCCTCATGGCTCATGGAGAGCCATGGGTGTGGCTGATGTCAGGATCTCTTGCCGTTGCGGTAACAATGGTAATCGGTCTGCTACTGTTTATTACAGTACGCGGTTCTATTCATTTTTGGCCCCGTCCACTCTATGAGATCACCCTCCGTAATGGTGAGAGATGTCTTGGTGAAGTGATATCTCGTGAAAGACAACTAAAAAATATCTCCGACGATCAGACCGTTCATGACCGTGTCCTTGTACGAACAGCGGATTTTAGAACGGACAGCACACGCTACACATGGTTTGATCAACAGAACATAAGTTCTATACAGCAACCTCAATTCGCTACTGTCATTGAACGGTTTGAGGGCGGTCTATTTCACGGTTTTCCTGTCTGCCTTTTGAAAGATGGTATCCCAACAGGAGATAGTCCGGAAGCTGCATGGCAACAATACCAAGAGATATCTCCGACCATTCAAAAACGATTTCGGGAAGCCAATCGTATTGACAGACTCCGGAGAGGTGATTTGCAGAAACGTCTTCGAAATGCACGACTTGCACTATTCGATGCTCGGTTAAAGCAAGGCAACGACCACCCGATTGTTGAAAAAGTGAAAAATGAGGAAGAAGAGATATCCAAAAAAGTTGCAGAAATTTCAAGTCTCCTTGATAAAAAAATGGCTGCGTTAAGAAAAGCCAACAGCTCGTGGAAATTCGAATTCAAAACCGTAGATGGTCAGTCTGTTATTTTCCCTGTGGAAGAAATTATACAAGCGTGGCAACCGAATAATATCAGTCTATTGGGCATGTCATCTGTTTATGGAACACGTTGGTGGGAGTTTCTCTCGGACAATCCACGAGAGGCAAACAGTGCTGGTGGTGTCTTTCCTGCCATTTGTGGAACAGTCAGCATGACCATGATTATGGCGTTCCTAGTTGCACCATTTGGAGTTCTTGCGGCACTTTATTTACGCGAATATGCCGCCGACAATTCTCTTACTGCAACCATTCGGATTGCAATTAATAATTTAGCTGGAGTCCCTAGTATTGTTTATGGCGCTTTTGGACTTGGTTTTTTCTGCTACGGAGCCGGCGGCTGGATCGATGAGAATTTTTTTAGTGCCAGTTTATTAGCAGATAATCAGCCAACATTTGGTACCGGTGGTCTTTTGTGGGCCTCACTCACACTCGCACTGCTGACTCTACCAGTTGTCATCGTAGCAACTGAGGAAGCTCTGGCCGCCGTACCAAATTCAATGAGAGAAGGATCTTATGCATGCGGTGGAAGCAAGTGGCAGACTATATACCGGATTGTCCTGCCTAGAGCATTACCCGGAATCATGACTGGAGTCATTCTCGCAATGGCTCGTGCAGCTGGAGAAGTTGCGCCTCTCATGCTTGTTGGCGTCAAAAAAATTGCACTCGACCTGCCTATCGATACATCATTTCCATTTATTCATCCTGAAAGAGAATTTATGCATCTCGCATATTTGGTATATGACATTGGTTTCCAAAGTTCTAATAGCCAAGCTGCAAAGCCAATGGTATTCACAATCACGTTACTTCTCGTAACTATTATTGCTGTACTTAATATTGCTGCGATTTATCTTCGATCAAGACTTAAGCGACGCTATGCGCTTCAAGAATTTTGATACTTTAGTACCTTTGTGTTTTCAACTCTTATATCTCTAGCGAGGAAACCGAATCTATGCAAAAAGGAATTGGTCCATCAGTGTATTCTGATGGGAACAAGCCCGATGCTGGTACTAATCGGCTTCAAGCAGTTGCACAAGGCAAAGACGTCGGTGCTGAAGTTCATCCAAAAGTTCTTGAAGAAACACCTGTCCTTGAAATCGACCGATTCAATCTATGGTACGGCTCCAAGCAAGTTATCCATGACATCTCAATGCCTATTATCAGGAAACAGGTTACCGCATTAATAGGACCAAGTGGTTGTGGCAAATCAACACTGCTTCGAAGTGTCAATCGGATGAATGATCTTATCCAAAATATACGGATCACCGGTGATATGCGATTAAATGGTGACTCGATTTACGAACCACGCATGGATGTAATTAATCTTCGTAAAAGGATGGGAATGGTTTTCCAAAAGCCGAATCCATTTCCAATGAGTATCTTTGAAAATGTTGTTTATTCATTACGAATTGATGGTGAGAAAAATCGTAGTGTGTTAGATGAAGTTTGCGAAATTAGTCTACGTGGTGCTGCATTATGGGATGAGGTAAAAGACTGCTTGAATGACAGTGCTCTCAAACTTTCAGGCGGCCAACAACAACGTCTGTGTATTGCTCGTGCAGTAGCTGCTGAACCGGAGGTGCTTTTGCTCGATGAGCCCTGCTCGGCCCTCGACCCGATCGCAACGGGTAAAATTGAGGATCTCATACAGGAACTTCGTGGGCAATATTCAATCCTGATGGTAACGCACAATATGCAGCAGGCAAGTCGCGCCAGCGACTATACCGCTTTTATATATTTGGGACGGCTGATTGAATATGGACCAACATCCGACATTTTTACGAATCCGGTCCTACAAGAGACAGAATCTTACGTAACTGGTCGTTTTGGGTAGGCTCATGGGACATTTCTTACTTCTTGAATTTGGTTATCCATAATGACACGTCATATAGAACGTCAGATCCTTCAACTGAAGGAATTAATTCTTCACTTTGGCACCATGGTTGAAGAATCTATCAGTCATTCCAACATAGCGCTTTTCAAACAAGATCTGTCTCTCGCAACAAAAGTCATAGCTAATGATGCTGAAATCGACCGAATGGAAGTAGAATTAGAAGAAGAATGTCTCAAGGTTCTTGCGCTCTATCAACCTGTTGCGGCTGATCTTCGATTCGTAGTTGCCGTACTAAAAATTAACAATGATCTCGAGCGGATTGGTGATCTCACCAGCAACATCGCAAAAACGGTTTCTCAACTTGCAATGACAGGCCCTTTTGAGATGCCCCAAGAAATTTCTGTGATGGCTAAACAGGCTGAAGAGATGGTGAAAAAAAGTCTGGATGCTGTAGTCACAGGTGATCCGGACCTCGCACGGCAGGTAAGGGAAGAGGATGATGCGGTTGACGCAGGCAGACAGGCGGTAAGTAAGTTGGTTATGCAGAAGATTCAGGAAGACCCTCAGAATGTTGAGAGTTTACTACGAATTAACTCGGTTTCAAAACATCTTGAACGTGTAGCCGATATGGCAACGAATATTGCTGAAGATGTTATCTACATGGTTGAAGGAGAAATTGTTCGCCACCGTCATGGAGACTAATACTATTCACGCATTTAAGGTGTCTTCTTGAACCAATCGTTTCACTATCCAATTCACGATTGGAGATACTGCCACAATTGTTGGCCAGGCAATAATCCATGAAAGCCCCCACGCCTTCACCCAATCCAAGAAGACGCCCGGCCTTATACCGATATGAAGAAGCGTGATCACCAGTGACATCAGTGCTGACATCAAAAGTGACATCACAAATGAAAACACAAGTCCATGATATTTTTTAGCGAACATGCAAGCTTCTCAATAATTCATACAAATAATGGAGAAAATAGGTCTTTCATCATATCTGTGAATCAAAAAAATGGAACTGCATGAAGTGGGATTATGTTCCACAAAATGTGCAATACGGTGCACTGCCTAACGGTGCACCCTTTCGATACAGTCTGTTTTCTAACGTCTCAGAGAAGGGTGCGTGCAATACGCTAAGGAGTCGCTGAACAAGCTCAGTGTTTCCCGACTCTGCCTCGGCAAGAGCCTCCTCTACTTTCAAATTTCTTGGAATAATTACTGGGTTCACTGTTCGCATTCGTTTTGCAATCTCTAGCAGTGAACTCGATTCATGGGATAATCTTACTCGCCATCGTTGTTCCCAATGATTGAAGTTAGGCATCTTCAGAAGCACCGAATCTGCATTTCTATCTTCTAGTACCTGTGATAGCCCAACAAAGGTTGATGAAAAATCTGCTTGGGAACATTTCATAATATTAAGTAAGTCGCTATAGAGAGCGGCATCTTCTTTTTCTTGGCATTGAAGTCCTAACTTCGCGTTCGTTCCGAGCAGATAATACTTCTCGTATCGTTCAGAAAATGTATCGAGTATTGAAACAAATTTTTCAACTGCTTTATCCTGCTCTCCAGGACATGCCAGAAGAAGGCTCTCTGCTAGACGCGCAAGGTTCCATTGGGTCATCACCGGCTGTTTTTCAAACGAATATCTTCCTCTACTATCAATCGAGCTAAAAACTGTTTCAGGGTGATACACATCAAGAAATGCACAGGGTCCGTAGTCAATGGTTTCACCAGCAATCGAGACATTATCTGTGTTCAGTACTCCATGTACGAAGCCAACGAGCATCCAGTGAGCCACGAGACGTGCTTGCTTATCCAGTACGGCTTGAAAAAACGTAAATGGTAGATCTGGAGAGTTCGGTAGATCTGGATAATGCCGACCCACCGTATAGTTCAATAGTTGGCAGAGATTGTTTTTATCACCAAGTGCTGCCGCGTATTGGAATGTACCTATACGAATATGGCTCTCTGCAACCCGTGTCAAAATGGCCCCTGGCAATGGAAGATTCCTCAAAACATTTTCACCAGTGGCTGTCACCGCCAAACTTCGAGTAGAAGGAATGCCTAATGAGTGCATTCCTTCACTGATAATATATTCTCGTACCATTGGACCAAGAACTGCCCTGCCGTCACCGCTACGTGAATAAGATGTATGGCCCGAGCCTTTGAGTTGGATATCAACACGGCGGTTTGTGGGCGTCACATGCTCACCGAGAAGTACAGCCCGGCCATCACCAAGGTTTGTAAAATGTCCAAATTGATGCCCCGCATAAGCTTGAGCAATTGGTACAGCGCCTGCCGGTATTTCATTACCAGAGAATACCTGTGCTCCTAATGTACGAAGGAAGTCGGCGTCGAGCCCAAGATCATTGGCAAGATCATCGTTGAAAAGAACATTAACCGCGTGTTTGACGGGTTCAGGTTTCGTATATGAAAAAAAAACTTCTGGGAGATGCGTAAAAGAATTATCAAAACACCATCCCGGGTTTCGTTGTTCTTCTGTCGCCACAATAATTCCTGCTGCTGTAATGAGACACACAAGAAACCGGTCTTGATTTCTAAAACTTCTCACTTCGTCTGATCTCGTTATTGGAATATAGGCATTTTCAAGACTTCCCGTTTGATTTTAATCATCCAAACACTGAAAACGTGCCTTTTGAACACCCGATATTTCAACTATTTCACAAAACATTGACAAAGGACGTACCCAAAGGCCTTTGTCTCCATAATCTGCTCTGTATACAACGAGTTTTTCAAGAGTCTCACTATGTAAAGCAATGCCGAGTACGAGGTATTCATTTCCTTTGTAATGTCGGTAGCGACCACATTTCAATTCAGACATTCTCTTTACCTTTTCAAAAATAGATCAAATAGATTCAGTTCACAAAATAGATTTTGATACTGTTACCACTCAGTTTACATTGACAACATATGACTTCTCATTGTGTCAGTCATTGAAAAAATTCAGCCACTAACGCACTGTTTTTATGGAATGGCTCTTTGTTCGCATTTTGTTTTAGTGATGTTTTCATTCGGCACAATATAATGATAATTCAACACCTTTTCGTGTATGGGACACTCCGGCCAAACCTTGCATCGAGTGAAGCCCAGCAACTTCTTGCTGAAATAAAAATAGTTGGATCAGCTACCGTTCAGGGAACACTCTACGATTTAGGTGATTTTCCTGGAGTCACAAAAGGGGATGGGATTGTTCATGGTGACTTACTTTGTTTGTCTCATATTGAACAACTAAATCCTTTTGATGCCTATGAAGAATGTCATGGCATCTCACCCCTTTTTACTCGTTCAAGTACAAAAGCTCGATTACCTAATGGCGTTTACATGCCGGCTTGGATTTACTTGTACAGCCGTGATACGAAAACTGGCATCCAGATTATGAGTGGTGACTATGGCCAATACATTGAAGAACGCTTCAAAGAATAGACAATAGAAAGGGCTTGTGACCCTAGACGTTGAAGCTACTTTTCTAGCAACAGATTCAAGGAATGCTAAATTTTCAGGCGTTCAACATAGACGTATTGCAGAAGGAAGCCCTTTTTTTAAGATGTTTAACGGTAGTTTTCAGATGGCATGACGTTTGCTTCGTGTACGGTACTATGGCTTCGGCTCTAGCAGACAACGAACAGGCGGATGCATCCAAATGAAACTCCTCGGCTTCTTCTCGGCCCTGCCGGAGATGCAGATCGATGTTGTGTCGTCCTGCAGTCGACTAGCTTCAATGTTTTCTAATCCTCCCTCAAAACTAAGGACGAACTTCAGTTATGGGCACGAAATCGAAACTGGAATACATCTGGCTTGATGGCTATAAGCCAACCCAAAGCCTTCGATCAAAGACTCGAATTGAGTCAGATTTTGGTGGTACTCTTGAAGAGTGCCCAATGTGGTCTTTTGATGGTAGTAGTACTGAACAGGCAACTGGTGGTGATTCTGACTGCCTTCTTAAACCAGTTGCAGTTTTTCCAGATCCAGGTCGAAAAAACGGCTACCTCGTTATGACAGAGGTTTTGAATGCAGATGGATCGCCCCACGATTCCAACGGTCGGGCAACCATTGCGGATGATGATGAAGACTTTTGGTTTGGTTTTGAGCAAGAGTACTTTCTCTGGTGTACTTCCAACAATAATCCTCCCGGATTTCCACTCGGAGGTTACCCAGCGCCTCAAGGACCGTATTACTGCTCTGTCGGTGCGTCCAACGCACACGGCCGTGACTGTGTTGATGAACATTTAGATGCCTGTCTCGAAGCCGGAATTAATGTTGAGGGGATTAATGCTGAAGTAGCTGCTGGTCAATGGGAGTTTCAGGTATTTGCCAAGGGTGCAAAACGTGCTGGTGATGAAATATGGGTTGCCAGATATCTACTCGAGCGCATCGGTGAAAAATATGGGTATGCAATTGATTGGCATCCAAAACCACTTGGAAAAACTGACTGGAATGGATCTGGTATGCACGCAAACTTCTCGAATGAATTAATGCGTACATGTGGTGATAAAGAGGTCTTCACAACTATTTGTGAAGGCTTTGCCGGTGTTGTTGAAAGGCATATTTCTGTATACGGAGCAGACAACGATCAACGCCTAACCGGTCAACATGAGACACAAAGTATTGACCAGTTTAGTTACGGCGTTTCTGACCGTGGCGCATCGATTCGTATTCCAGTTGGTACTATCGATGATGGCTGGAAAGGCCGTCTTGAAGATCGCCGACCTGCTTCGAATGCCGATCCGTATAAGGTTGCTGCAGCCATTATCAAAACAGTAAAAGCTGCGGCTGGAGCTGCTGTCTAATCCTTCCCAGACACGCTGTTGCATATGCAAAGGGTCTCCCGAAATAAATTTTGGGAGACCCTTTCATTTTACTTATTGAATTTTTGTAATGTCTGAAGTGTGTACGCTGAATCAAGAAGTCGTACCGCATCAAGCATTTCTTGCATTGTCTGAAAACGATTTGTTAGTTTTTTTTCAATTGCTTTCATAACAATATCGTCAAGCTCTTTTGGAATATTTTTCTCGGGCGCTAGTGATGATGGAGGGGGTGGATTATCATGAATGATATTCTCAAATGTTTCCTGAATGACACGACCTCGAAATGGCTCTCGTAGAGCAATTGCTTCATATAGAACAACTCCCATACTAAAAATATCACTTCGTTCATCAATCGTGGCCCGATTTGTATTAACCTGCTCGGGTGACATATAAAGCGGGGTCCCCGGTCGATCTCCAGCCATGGTCAATGACTGTATGGCTTCGTCATCTTTCTTGGCGACTTGTGGATGCTCTAGTGCATCATCAGGTTGTCCCCATACTTTCGCTACTCCCCAATCAAGCAAAATCACTTCACCAAAATTTCCTACCCATATATTCTCAGGCTTCACATCCCGATGAATGACTCCTCTGGCATGAGCGTATAAAAGAGCTAGTCCAGCTGTCATAACAATCTCTACACGGCGGCGAAGGTCAAACTCAAAAACTGTTATTGGATCTTTCTGAGCAACACGTGAGAGAATCGTAAATAGGTTTTCACCCGATATCCGTTTCATTGTGAAATAAAGGCCATAACGGTGATCCCGACCAATTTCATATACCGGAACTGTATTCGGGTGCTGTAGTTGAGCGGTGATCCGAGCCTCTCGAAGCAATCGACGATTTTCCTGCTTGTCTACCAAATACTTCGTGAGTAGAGACTTCATTACAACTGTTCGACCTGTCATTTGATCAAAGCAGGCTCGTAAAATTGCAGAACCCCCACGAGCCATTTCCCTGTAATTGGTATATTTTTCAGTACCCTCGGGAATTGCCTTGGGAAGGGCGTAATCCGTTGCAGAAAGAAAGATTGGGCCTTGACCACCTTCTTGTGATGGCATCTTGTACTCCTTACTACGATAAATTGAGTCAAGGCTGTTACACGAAGACTTTCCCATCAGGTGCACTTGATAATGCTTCTCAAAATTGTAGTACGAACCCTGATTGGTTTTTGCTTTGCCTTATTTTTTGGTTTTCCTCATCTTACAAAAGCACAATTGAAACAACCACACAGCCTTATCACCGCACACAGAGGGGCCTCTTCTGTTGCTCCAGAAAATACTTTATCAGCATTTCGTAAAGCATGGGACATTGGTTGCGATGCTATTGAGGGTGATTTTAGGCTCACTCGTGATAAACAAATTATCTGTATCCATGATGCCAACACTGAAAGACTTACCGGTACCAACTGGGAAGTGGCAAAAATGCCTCTAGATTTGCTTCAGTCACTCGATTTCGGTACGTGGAAAGATGTTCATTTTGCAGGAGAAACCTGTCCAACTCTGAATCAGGTACTTTTAACCGTACCAACACATGGACATATTTTTATCGAACTTAAGACGGGGCCAGAAATTGTAGAACCGCTCGCTGAGTGTCTTCAAAGATCATCGCTACCAAAAAATCAGATTACGCTCATCACATTTAATCAAGAGACTTTAAAAAAATGTAGATTTTTTTTCCCAAAAATGCGAATCCATTGGCTTACGTCTTTTCAACAGCATAAAAGTCAGTCTAACTCTTGGCTTCCTTCTCCTCAACAAATTGCCGAAACCCTTACTCAGATTGGAGCCGACGGGGTCGGTCTTCAAGCGCGCCGGGATATTATTACAAAAGATTTTCTCAGCCAGCTCAAGAATGAGGGCGTATCTGAATTTCATATGTGGACTGTTGATGAACCAAAAGATGCGATTTTCTATATCAATGAAGGGGCTTTGGGTGTTACTACAAATAAACCAGCGGCATTGAAAGCCCGTGTGAAATCCTTTTAAAAACATCTTATGAAGGACCCTCCACAGGGTATTTCAAGGCTCACTATTTTTTCCGGTTCACTGAAATTAAAACTCTGCTGGTACGTTGTGAATAGTTTTCCAGATAGGGTTTGTATACATTCTGGGGCAGATACTCTTGTTCTTCATTATAGAGCCTAAAGTCTAGTTTCAGGCTCCCCAACACGCATGTCTCGACTATAGTTGTGGATTACTGGTATTCTAGGTTCTGTGTAAAAACAGCCATTTCTCTTGAAAGGAAACGCCCATGTCCTACCGATCACTCGGTATTATTTGTACGGTTTTTTGTGCATTACTCGTAAGTCGTGCAGCCACAGCAGGTTGTGGCACGTGTGATAAAACTGTTGTTGAAAATGCAGCAAATAACGCTGACTTCAGCACACTCGTAGCAGCCGTCAAGGCAGCAGGCCTTGCCGAAACGCTCTCGGGAAGCGGACCATTCACTGTATTCGCACCTACCAATGCAGCATTCGAAAAACTGCCTGCCGGTACTGTTGAAAAGCTATTAAAGCCGGAAAACAAAGACCAGCTGGTCAAAGTTTTGACATACCACGTCGTCCCTGGCAAAGTCATGGCTAAGGATGTTGTCAAACTTACAGAGGCAAAAACTGTTGAAGGATCAGACGTCACGATTGCCGTAAGTGGTGGTGTAGTCACCGTTGATAATGCAAAGGTGGTTAAAACTGACATCAATTCCAGTAACGGTGTGATTCATGTAATCGACACAGTAATTCTTCCAAAGAAATAATTTTTTTAGAAGATTTAAAAAAATTAAAAGGTCACCAGGTCATACTGGTGGCCTTTTTTATTTATTGATTATCAATCATGGAATTCATACTTTAAAATAACTCGCATGAATTTCTTCGATGGCTGACATGTAAGTCGATGCACACCAAAATCATCGACAACACTCATCTGTGGTGAGACCTGATCAGCTATTTTTTCTCTAAAATACACGTAAGCCTTTGCATTCGGTTTGGGTTCTGATCTTTCAAAATGATGACGATACTCGACGGGCAAGCATATCTTGTCGATTTTCTGCCCATATACCGATACATTTTCAAGCACATCTCGAACCTCATAAACTTCTGTCAGTTCCTCCCCTTGAGGAGGACCATCTTTCAGAATTTTTCCTGGTAGCAGAACAACCCGAGCTGCTCCGACAACTAGCTTGATAGAGCTTGATTCTTCGCCAGCCCATACCCTTACATACTGCTTTTTATCAATATCACCAGTACTTGCTATGGAGTATCCGACGAGACAGTTATCACTGATGACTGACACAACGAGTTCTGTTGGTCCGGTAAGCAATTTTTTTTCGAGTGCACCATCTCGAGCATTTCCTAAGAGGACCATATGTTCAACTGGTTTCTCTACTGATTGTATTTCCGCAACAGCATGTGTGTTCTCAGAGGCTGCGGCTTGCACGTCTATTACTGCAAGCAAAGCAGCGATTATGAATAAGCCAAGCATAATCTGCCAAACTTTTGCTAATGATTTCATTTCTCTATGCATAAACGAATCCCTTTGATGGCATCATGCTTTCCTGGCCCTAGTTACGGCGTGGAACAAAAAGACTTTTTAGTAATGGGCCTAGAATTACATATGAAAGGATCATTGCAACTATTCGGACGGCATACATAGTAATAAGACTAGCTGCACTTCCAGAGAGTGCCATCTGGATCATCAGAAGGCCAAGATAATGTCCAGCAAGCGGACAAAAAATAAAATAAATTAAAATAAGGAGAAGGATTCGCATATTTTAAACCAATTCGAAATAGCTGCCAATTAAATAGACTATCTTAAGTCTACGACTTCCTCACATGATTTCCTCATAAATTTCTGTCAGTCAACGTATTTACGGATTTTAAAATTAAATCATGAGTATGACGGGCAGCACAAACTTCGATCGTCTTGAAAGGCTTATACACAAACCTCTTAGCTCACGACCGGGCTGGCTAAAAATTGCACGAGAGGATGCCACCGAGATTCTTTGGCTTGCCTATCGTGCTCAAGCCAATCAAGACTTTGAATCACTCCAAGAACTTGATGTTCAAGCAGGTCTTTTAGCTGACGGGATACAATCTCGAATGAATACTAATCGCTAAAAAGAATACAGCTTCCTCAGAGCACTTGGTCCGAAGAAGCTGTTCTCTTTATTTTGTAAATTCCGTAAAATTTGCTTTATTAATCTCTTGTTCGAACAACATGCGGCTCGCCACACCGATCCCAACGTATTGTCGCACTAAAACCACAACAACAATAATCGACATGCGTGACACCACTGCCAATTAAGGCACATCGTGTTGAAACACTTGGTTCCTCACAGATACAGCACTCCGGAATACAGAGAGTGACCGGTACAGGACAACCATCACAAGGGCTACAAATCATTAAGCAAACTTCTACTTTTGGTGGTGGTGGACAACGGTCTTTTGCACAGCAACCAAAAAGCCCTGCATCAGCATGACTTACACCCAAAACTACGAACAGCAGCGCTGCTACTATCGCACATGTTTTCCAAGGTTTCACGTTGAAACTCCTTCGTGATATCGAGTGAATTGACACAAAATTTAATAATACCAACGATAAAATTCAAAAGCGAGTTTCCAAAAACAATTTCTCGAAAACTGAATAATATGCAGGATTCAGACGTTTTATGGCAATTCCCACCCTTGGCGATAGGTTCGACTGACAAACTGGTTTACTGCAGGAACATTTGGACTAATCAAGTTCTTCGCGTCCCACTCAATTCGTGTCCCCTCGTCTGCTCGTAGTGCCAGATTACCAATAAGAATTGTTTCCGTGAGACGACCCGCGTAACCGAAATTGGACATGGTTCCAGGCTCATAGTCACCTTTGATCGAACTCACAAATTCCCACTTCTGTCGCTGATCACCACTTCCTTTAAATGGTATCCGTGGTAGTGACTCAACTGGTGGTTTGAAGTTTGTAAAATCTTCTTCTGGCAATAAGAAATATCGTGCTCCATAGGAATCTGGAGATACCAGGACTCCTTTGCTTCCAACAACAATGGCGCCACTCGTTTTCCGACCACCGTCTTTCTGTTGATCCACTTTCTTTTGGAATGATTCTGGTAATTGTTTGATGATCGCTTCTGGTGGTAGAGCACCCCCGTCATACCAATGAAATTTACACGGTGGCAGACCGTCTCGCTGGCCAAACTCAAAAAGAAGGTGTGACCTTCCGGGAAATGTCTCGCCTTCAAAAATACCAGGGTTCTCCACCGCAGTTACTGCATCGGCATCAAAAAGCTTCAATGCCATAATAGGCATATTTGTCGTATGACAAGCCATATCACCAAGTGCACCAGTTCCAAAATCAACCCAACCTCGCCAGTTAAAAGAATGGTACGCGCCTTTCTTGAATGGACGCATCGGCGCTGGCCCTATCCAGCCATCCCAGTTGAGGTTTTCCGGAACAGAATCTTCACCGGAAGGCCTCCCTTTTCCTTGTGGCCAAACGGGTCTATTGGTCCAAATATGTACTTCTGCAACATCTCCAATTGCACCACTTCGTATAACTTCAACTGCCTCACGCAAGCCATTTTCACTGGTACCCTGATTCCCCATCTGGGTCACCACACCCATCTGCTCGGCTGTCTCACGCATCAATCGAGCCTCATGGATAGACCATGTCAATGGCTTTTGACAATACACATGTTTTTTCATTTGCATTGCTTTTAATGCTGCAACCGCATGAGTGTGATCTGGGGTGCTAACCGTCACAATATCGATCT
>CAJXFK010000048.1 GCA_913052575.1 uncultured Planctomycetaceae bacterium | reverse complement strand
AGATTGATGGGCATGATCACCTTGATCTTTTTTGTGGTGGAACACGAGCTGCTGATGCGCCTGACACATATCATTTTTATTATCGAAAAAATGAACTTCAAGCAGTTCGAAAGGGGGACTGGAAGCTCTTCTTTCCTCATAGCTACAGAACAATGGAAGGGCAAGAGCTGGGTCAAGACGGAAAACCTGGAAGATATACCCAGTATAAAATCGGTGAGGAACTCTTTCATCTTTCGACAGACCCGAATGAGACAAAGAATGTTGCCAAACAGCATCCCAAGGTTGTCAAACAACTGCGGGCCATTGCTGAAAAAGCCAGAGATGACCTTGGTGACAGTCTGAACAAGCGAACAGGAAATGGAGCGAGACCACCAGGGCAGCTATCAAAGGAAAATGATTCAAAGGCCAACCAATCAAAAGCTGCAATAAAACAAAAGACAATACCCACTCGACTGGTGTCACACACACCAACACTCTCTGGACGACGCCCAAATATCATCTACGTGATGACAGACGATCAGGGATACGGCGATATTGCCAGCCATGGCAATCCGGTATTGAAAACGCCATTTCTTGACCGGATGCGAAAACAGAGTGTGTGTTTGACGGAATACCATGTCAGTCCGACGTGTGCCCCAACTCGAGCAGCGCTCATGACGGGTAGCCATGAATTTCATTCCGGTGTCACACACACTATCCGCGAACGAGAACGGATGGCACTTTCACAAACTACACTTCCTGAATTATTGAAAACAGCTGGATATACAACAGGTATTTTTGGCAAGTGGCATCTTGGCGATGAAGATGCCTATCAGCCAGGTAGTCGTGGGTTTGACCGCGTGTTCATTCACGGTGGTGGTGGTATTGGGCAGAGCTTTCCGGGCAGTTGCGGCGATGCACCAGGGAATCGGTATTTTGATCCGATGATCCGAAGCGATGGTAGATTCGTCCAGACTCGTGGGTACTGTACTGATATCTTTTTTCGCGAAGCAGAGAATTGGATCAAAGCCTGTAAAGAAAAAGAAACACCGTTTTTTTGTTATCTCTCAACCAATGCCCCTCATGGGCCACTTATCCCTCCAGCAACTGGTGATGAGCATTATCGCACAGCGCTGCAGGAAGCTGGATTGAAAAACCCCAAACAGATCGATCGTGTTGCGCCGTTCTATGCGATGGTTGAAAATATCGACACAAATATGGGACGATTGCTCCATACGATTGAGTCACTTGGACTTGCAGAAAATACACTCATTGTTTTTTCGACAGATAATGGATCAGCAGCGGGTAGTAGTTTCTACAATGCCGAAATGCATGGAGCAAAAAATTCTCCATATCGGGGCGGGACACGTGTTCCGGCGTTTTGGAAATGGAAGGGCGTCCTGCCGGAAGGTGTTGCTGTTTCACAGGTTACAGCACATATCGATGTGCTGCCGACACTCTGTGAACTTGCAGGAGTACAAATTCCACAAACAGTTGCAGCCAAGATTGAAGGCCGAAGCCTAGTGCCATTGCTGAAAAATCAAAACGCTGATTGGCTAAACCGCCCATTGTTTACCCATCAGGGGCGGTGGGACCGTGGTCAGGCTGGTGAAAATAAATATAAAAACTGCCGTATTCGAGAAGGCAGATGGAGTCTGGTCAATACAAAAAACAAACCAGATGGGTGGGAACTCTATGACATTGATTCCGATCCAAGTGAAGAAACGAATATTGCTTCAGAGCAGCAGGATGTTGTTCACCGCCTTGCTGCTACCTATGAGAAATGGTGGGAAAGTATTCAGCCAGACCTCGTCAATGAAGACGTTGATGGACCCTCAGAGAACCCGTTTAAAACAGCCTATTGGAAGCAGTTTGGGCCACGGCCAACACATGAGGACGTGAGCTATGGCAAGCATCCAAAACAGAAGCTTCATTTTTGGAAAGCACCCTCAGCAACAGCTGAAAATCCTGCACCGCTTCTTTTTTTCATTCATGGCGGAGGATGGTCTGGTGGAAACCGCTTCAGTGGTTTATCTCAAAATCTTCAACCCGCACTCGAATCAGGAATTTCAGTTGCATCAATCGAGTATCGCTTTGTTGATGAAGCTGAAGGTGTTGAACCTCCTGTCAAAGCACCGCTTACTGATGCTGCACGAGCACTCCAGTTTGTTCGTAGTAAAGCGGCAGCATGGCATCTTGATACCAATCGGATTGTGGCAGCTGGTGGATCAGCCGGAGCGTGTACAAGCCTGTGGCTTGCGTTTCATGATGAGATGGCAGACCCAACGAGTAATGATCCGATTGCTCGTGAATCAACTCGGCTGAGTGCTGTTGCTGTCAGTGGTGCGCAAACAACACTCGACCCCAAACAGATGAAAGAATGGACTCCTAATAGTCACTACGGCGGGCATGCTTTTGGTATTCCAACCATGGCATCAGAGGGAGATCGACGAAGCGGACGCTTTACTCGATTTCTTGAAAAACGTGAAACACTTCTGCCGTGGATTCAGGAATACTCGCCGTATGCACTTGTAACGGCAGATGATCCTCCTGTGTACATGCTTTACAACAATCAGCCAGCACTTGGGCACGATGCAAAAGATCCAACCCATTCAGCGAACTTCGGGGTCAAATTAAAAGAACAACTTGATTCAGTGAAGGTGCCCTGTGAACTCGTCTATCCAGATGCTCCTCATGTGCACCATGCAACTATGCCAGAGGCTGTGATTGATTTTCTTGTGCCGTAACTATTTTGATGTACTTAAAAAGGGTTCTATGATGAGACATACTATATGTTGCTTCGCTTCTGTGGCACTTGCAATACTTCTTTCGGGGTTTGTATTTTCAGAAGATACTCATTCAGAGAAGCGACCAAATATTCTTTTCATCATTGTTGATGACCAATCTCCATTTGATTTTAACTTTTATAATTCAGCTTCGACGCTTCATGCGCCGTGTATTGAACAACTTGCTCGTGAGGGCATGGTATTTGATGCGGCGTATCATATGGGTTCATTTTCCGGCGCGGTATGTACCCCGAGTCGCCATATGGTGATGTGTGGTCGAACGGTGTGGCACCTACCGATTGGGCCAAAGCAGGCACGCCGTGAAAAGGGAAAACCAGGCCAGCCACGTGTTGCACCACACTGTCCGCCAGGGCTTGAGTCAAATACGCTTGCTGCGGTGTTTAATAGGGCCGGTTATGACACGATGCGAACGTGTAAACGCGGTAACAGTTATGAAGGTGCTAATAAACAGTTTACGGTTCGAAATGACGCAACTAAGCGAGGTGGTACCGCGGAGACTGGAAGTCAATGGCATGGTGATCAGGTTATCGAGTTCCTCAATGATCGAGAGCAGTCAGGAGATGAGGACCCGTTTCTCATTTATTTTGGATTATCGCATCCACACGATACCCGCAATGGCACACCTCAATACTTAGAAAAATATGGAGCAACGAATCACACGAATAAAGAAAAACTTCCAGTTGCTCATGCAAAACAGCCACCGTTACCGCCGAACTGGTTACCACAACATCCCTTTGATAATACGCATATGGATGTGCGTGACGAAGTATCAGTCAGCGGTGTCTGGAAGAACCGTGATCCACAGACAATTCGCAATGAAATTGGACGTGAATTCGCCTGTAATGAAAATATCGATCAGCAGATTCATCGTGTGCTTGAAAAGTTGTCTGCTCTTGGTGAATTAGAGAACACGTGGATTTTCTATACATCTGATCATGGTATTGCGATTGGTCGTCATGGTCTTCAAGGCAAACAAAATCTCTATGAGCACACCTGGCGAGTTCCGCTGGTTGTAAAAGGCCCGGGAGTTCGCCCCGGAAGTCGTATGCCGGGCAATACGTATCTTGGTGATACGTTGGCGACATTGTGTGCTATCACTGGTGTGACTCCACCACCAACAGATGAAGGAAAAAGCTTTCTTCCTGTCCTCGAAGAAAAGAAACAAACAGTCCGAGATGTTCTTTACGGTGTGTACTGCGGTGGGCAGAAGCCTGGAATGCGGAGTGTTCGCAAAGGTGATTGGAAGCTCCTGAAATATGAATCTCCAACTGGTGGACTTCATACACAACTTTTTAATCTTCAAGAAAACCCACATGAGTTTCTTGTTGAGCACCATGTTCCAACTGTGCTCAAAAGTCTTCCAGAGCAGCCAACTGCGAACCAGAAAAATCTGGCCGACGATCCTGAGTTCACTACGAATCGAGCAGCAATGGAATCACTGTTGCTAGAACAAATGATTCAACATGACGATCCATATCGCTTTTCTGATCAACCAATGAAAGATAATTGAGCATGAAGAATCTGCACATCATTCTCGCTTCATTCGTTAGTGCCATGGTTTTTTTCATGGTACCTGCAACGGCCGAAGACCGGCCGAATATCGTCCTTTTTCTTGCTGATGATATGGGTTACGGTGAACTTGGATGCTACGGCAATCCTGATGCGATCACACCAAATCTTGACCGTTTTGCAAGCGAGGGTCTTCGACTGACAGACTGCCATGCGGCGTCAAGTGTCTGTTCACCAGCGCGATCAAGTCTTCTAACAGGACGGACGCCGTTTCGGAATGGAGTCTTCACCTGGATTCCATCTGGGAGCCCGATTCATCTTCGTACAAGTGAATGTGCACTC
Source organism: uncultured Planctomycetaceae bacterium (assembly GCA_913052575.1). Lineage (GTDB taxonomy): Bacteria > Planctomycetota > Planctomycetia > Pirellulales > UBA1268 > UBA1268. The sequence continues at coordinate 16,133 of CAJXFK010000048.1, read as the reverse complement.
CCAAAACTACTCAATCAGGCAGGGTACGATACCTGCCATGTTGGTAAGTGGCATCTTAATGGACTATTTAATTCACCAGAACAACCGCAACCATCTGATCATGGCTATGCATGGTGGCTGGCGACACAAAACAATGCTGCCCCGAGTCACGCATTTCCAAATAATTTTGTGAGGAACGGGAAGGCGGTTGGGAAAGTCAATGACTATTCAGCTCCTTTTATCGCACAAGAAGCTGTGTCTTGGCTTGAGACAAAGCGTGATCCAACGAAGCCATTCTTTCTTGCTGTCTGGACGCATGAACCCCACTATCCAATAGCGTCTGCAGAGCGATATCAAAAACTGCATGCAGGTATTGAAGATATCCAAGAGCGGACATATCGAGCCAATATCACACAACTTGATGACGCGTTTGGAACTGTGATGAAGACGCTTGATAATCTTGGCGTCAGTGATTCGACACTTGTCTTTTTTACAAGCGATAATGGCCCTGAGGGGGCTGGTGACAGGGGGCCTGGTCGAGGTCTCGCCGGCACACTTCGTGGCCGCAAGCGATCTATGTATGAAGGAGGCCACCGAGTTCCTGGGATTGTGCGTTGGCCAGGTCGTATTGAGTCAGGGAGTGAAACTGATCTACCTATTATCGGAAGTGATTTTTTTCCTACTGCATTGGCAGCAGCTGGTATTAATCTTCCAGAGAAGAGATACGACGGGGTAAACCTCCTGCCAGCAATCGAAGGATCTCCAATCAAACGACCGACGCCTCTTTATTGGCGATGGGGTGGTTCTGTTGCCTACCGTGAGGGCCCTTGGAAGATCGTCGTTGATGAATCATTAGAAAATCCCGAACTTTATAATCTCGACAGTGATGTTTCTGAAACGACGAACCGATCTACGGATGAGCCTGAACGTCTTGCCAACATGATGCAGCGGCTTCGGCAGCACACCCACGAAGTAGAAGCCGAGGCCCCCGACTGGTGGAAGAATCATTCATGGCGTAAAAAAAAGAAAAAAGTGCTAAAGGCGGTTCCATCAGCAAAGAAATCAAAAAAAACAGCCTTCGTTCAACCAGCTATTGCTCGTAAGAAGACTCCCATCGTTCTTACTGCAGCGCCTCGGGCAAAGCAGAAGTCTTCAGAGCCAGAAAAGCAAGATGAAGATTTTTCTCAGTACGCACTCTTTCTGGACACCGCGGCTCGACCACCAACGTGTGATGCGACAGCGACAACGCTGCCACTCACGTTGAAAAGAGGTGATCATATTTGCCTTATTGGGAACACGCTTTTTGAGCGGGCACAGTTGTTTGGTTCTGTGCCAGCAACAATTCATGCGGGATTCCCAGACCATGAGCTTGTCATTCGAACTCTTGCGTGGTCGGCAGACGAAGTTGGACTCATGCCACGTCCAGAAAACTTTGCTGATCTGGAACAGCATCTTTTCTATGAAAAAGCCGACGTTATTCTGGCAGCATTTGGGTTTAATGAATCTTTTGCTGGTGAAGCTGGTGTTCCTGAATTTAAAAAACGCCTTAAAACATTTCTTGAACGGGTGAAGACGAAAGCATTCAACGGGAAGACTGCTCCAAAAATTGTGCTTGTGTCTCCCATCCCCAATGAAAATGTACGCGGCGTAGCTGCTGCTGATCAGAATAATAAAAATATCACACGCTATGCATCAGCTATGAAGGAAGTTGCAGCGGAGCAGCATGTTGGGTTTGTTGATGTTGATACACCAATGCGGTCTGTGCTGAGTGGCACTGGTGATCTCACGAGCAATGGTTGTCATCTCACAAAAGAAGGCTACGCAGAATTTGCTTGTACTTTTTTTGAATCCTGCTTTGGGAGTATGGCATCAAACGTATCAGAGCCGTTGCGTCTCGCGGTTGTTGATTTGGAACGGCAATTCTTCCGACGATACAGACCCCTGAACACCTTTTATTACACTGGTGGTCGCAATGAACGGTATGGTTATCTTGATTTTCTTCCCGCCATGCGGAATTTTGAGATTATGTGTGCCAATCGAGATCGTCGAATCTGGGACATATCACACGGTCGACCATTTTCTAGTGAGGTCGACGATTCAAATGTGCCTCAGTTACCTGCAGCGGATGAATCACGCGGGGCAAACAACTGGCTCCCCGCATCTGAGGAGCGGAAGGCATTTAAAGTCGATCCACGATTTGAAGTGAATCTTTTTGCTGGAGAGGAAGAATTTCCAGAGATAGCAAATCCTATCCAGGTTCGTTGGGATACGCGAGGTCGGCTTTGGGTCTGTACGTCTCAGGCATACCCACATGTTTATCCTGGTTTTGAGCCACATGATCGGCTCGTGATTCTTGAGGATACCGATGGAGATGGAAAAGCAGATACTTCGAAAATTTTTGCTGATGATCTTCACGTACCATTGTCTTTTGAGTTTGGTGATGGAGGGGTGTATGTCTCAGAGCAACCAAATTTGACGTTTCTCAAGGATATGGATGGGGATGACCGTGCCGATGTCCATGAAGTTGTTCTTTCTGGATTTGGTACCGAAGACTCACATCATGCATTGCATGACTTTATCTGGACGCCGGATGGTGCGCTTTTATTTCGTGAATCAATATTTCACCATTCTCAGATAGAGACCCCTCACGGACCAGTCCGACAGCAGAACAGTGGCTGGTTTCGCTATGAGCCAAAGATTCACAGGCTTACAGCAGTGGGTACCTACCCGAGTACAAATCCCTGGGGGGTTACTTTTGATCCATGGGGAAATCATGTCGCGAGTCATCCAATTTTTGCTGAAGCATTTCATTCGTTAGATCCACCATATCCAGAGCAACATGCGCGACCACAGGGTTTGCAGGCGTACTCTGGCACGTGTGGTCAGGCATTTGTTGACAGCTCAGGGTTCCCGGCTGAACTGCAAGGTGGATATATCAAGGCACGGTATAAGCCAACAAACCGAATTGAAATTCATCGTTGGATTGAAAATGACTTTGGCTTCAATGAGCAATACGTGAGTGACCTGATCTTTTCAACAAATCTAAGTTTCATTCCCGTTGATCTTCATTTTGGACCACGAGGAGATCTTTTTATTGTGGATTGGTATAACCCAGTGAAGGGACATGCTCAATATTCATTGAGAGATTCTCGTCGTGATCGTGAGTCAGGGCGTATCTGGCGAGTGACAGCAAAAAATGGAGATGTATCAGAGCTTCCACAGCTTTTAGAAGCATCGGTAGATACAGTCGCCGAGCTACTGGGTCACAGAGAGTTTCGAGTGCGGTATCTAGCTACTCGAGAACTTGCCAGTCGTGATCGCACGCAGGCGATACAAGCAGTCAATACCTGGATTGATACCCTGGGAGATGAGGATCCTCGAAGAGCTCGCTCTCTGGCAGAAGGCATGGCGTGTCTTTCAACACTTGATGCAGTCAGGCCAGAAGTACTCGTTGAGTTGGCTGCAGATGATGATCACCACGCACGAGCTGCTGCTATTCGGCAACTACGATATTGGCATGAAGCATTGCCGGATCGGCATGAAATACTTTTTCGGGCAGCGACCGACCCTTCTGGTCTTGTGCGAATGGAAGCTGCTATTGCAGCAAGTTGGATTGGGACACAAGAGGCACTCGATGCTGTTTTAAGTATCTTTCGTCAGCCGATCGGTGGACATCTTGCATATGCAGCCGTCTGCGCACTTGAATCTTCACCTTTACAACGACATTGGCGAAACGATCAGGATAGTATCGCCCCTGCTCTTCTCAATCGAGCTCGGCGGTCACTTGAAATTCAAGAGCCAAAGGCCAAAGGAAAAGATAGAGAATTTGACAGAAGTCCAGAGACCGTTGAGATTCGAATTTCATGTGAACCTGAGCGAATGCTTTTTACAAACAAACAATTCACGGTTCGTCCGGGCCAGCCCGTGAAACTTGTTTTTCTCAATCCAGATGCAACAGATCATAATCTTGTTCTTGTAAAGCCTGGTGCAATGGAGGAGGTAGGTGTCGCAGCAAATGCGATGGCCCGTGATCCTAAAAACGCAACGAGTGATTTCATTCCAGAAGACAAACAGGATTTGATTCTTGAAGCGACACCTATGATTGGCCCGACACGAGAGTCGTTGGTCCATGTCCTGCGGTTTCAAGCACCACAAGAGCCTGGGGTCTACCCGTATGTGTGTACATTCCCTGGTCATTGGATTGTGATGAATGGCAAGATGGTTGTTGCTCGTGATCAGACGGAGGCAGAGCGTTTACTCGATGCGTGTCGCCCGACTCTCGTACAGGTTTGGAAAGTAGAAGATTTTCCAGCAGTTGCGACTAGCCAGGATGAAGCAACACTCTCACGGGGCATGCACGCCTTTGCAAAAGCGCAGTGTACTCAATGTCATGTCATGGCCGGCCACGGTGTAAACTTAGGTCCAAACCTGGTGACGAGTGTAAAGAAGCTTCGTGGAAAAGACCTTCTTGTACAAATTCTTGATCCTTCCTCGAAAATCGATGATGACTATCGTACGGTGCAATTTCTGCTTTCTGATGGCCGTGTTATGTCTGGTGTCGTTGCAAGTGAAACGTCAGAAACATACACGATCAGGCCAAATCTTCTGACACCAGAGAAAATCAAGCGGATTCAAAAAACAGACGTTGAAGAACGATTTCCTTCTCAGGTTTCACCGATGCCGGCGGGACTTATTAATGTACTAACACGTCAAGAAATTCTTGATCTCGTATCGTTCCTCGAAGCTGGAGACAATCTCCCAGCCGGACTCTCCGGCCATCATGAATTACCCTCAGTTCAGTGACCATGGCTGCGGACGTATCAAAACTTCGTTACACTTTGTGTGCTACGTAAGTGACTACTTTTTCTGGGGAATTCATAGAAAGCACATCATGGGCAAAGACCATCACCCGAAGGACCACGTCTCGAGCCCGAGTCGTACAATCGGCATGCGACTGTTTCTGATTTATGTCCTGCTTTATTTAGGTTTCATGGGGATTGTCTTATTTCGACCAGATGTGCTCTCGTGGCGACCACTCGGAGGAGTCAATCTAGCCATTGCCTATGGAATGGGGTTAATTGCTGCAGCCTTTGTGCTGTCCCTGATTTACATGGTTGCCTGCCGAGGCATATCTCAAGACAGCTGACTTTCTTCCTTGAAGGGACTTCTCGATGCTTTACGATTCATCACCCATGGCTATTGCGATCTTTGCTAGCTTTGTCCTTGGGGTGATCGGTCTCTCTTTCTGGCTGGGCCGCAAGGGACAGTCAGCAAAGGGATATTATGCTGCACACGGTGAAATCCATTGGTTTGTAAACGGGATTGCATTTGCAGGCGATTATCTTTCAGCAGCGTCATTTCTTGGTATCTGTGGCATGATTGCATTCTATGGATACGACGGATTTCTTTATTCGATCGGTTTTCTTGCTGGTTGGATTGTTGCGCTGTTTGTCATTGCCGAACCAATCAAAGCACTTGGCAAATTCACATTTGCTGACGCACTCGATGCTCGTTTTAATAGCCGAGGGATCAAGTTTGCAGTTGCAATATCAACGCTTATTGTAAGCATTTTTTATCTTATTCCACAGATGGTTGGAGCAGGACATCTCATTGTTCCACTGCTTGGACTGCCACACGCTGTTGGTGTGATTCTAGTAGGTGTTGCAGTGACATTGATTGTCGTCACAGCAGGCATGGTATCCACGACATGGGTTCAGTTCATTAAAGGTTCTCTGCTCGTATTTTTTTGTGGTGTCCTGACAATCATGATTATGAATCGTGGACTACTGGTCAACGCTGGCCAACAAGGTGATGAAGATCTTCGTCCGCAGGTGCATACACAAACTCCAGATGGTCGTGTGCTTGTAAATGGTAAACCTCAAACAAAAGAGAATGACCTACGGCCAGTTGGAACACTTCACGCACTTCCTGCCAAATACGGTGATGCTCGTGAAACTGGTCCTTTACGACCACTTGAATACCTTTCGACCCTAGAAGAGTCGAAGATAGTGACCTGGTCGGCGAAAAAACATACTGATGAAAAAGGGGTCCATACGACATACACACCAACGATTCGTGAGGGCAAAGATTTGCTGAAACCCGGTGGGTATTTTAAAGGCCTTTCTTCAGGAAGTCTGACGGATCGATTAAACTTTGCCAGCCTCATGCTTGCACTCTTTTGTGGTACAGCCTCATTACCACATATTCTCATTCGTTATTACACCGTGAAGGATGCTGCTGCCGCCCGCAAAAGCACGGTCGTTGGCATCGCCGCTATTGGTGGCTTCTATGTGCTGACTCTCTATCTCGGTCTTGGAGCTATGACGAGTGGATACCTTGATCCAACAAGTACGAATATGGCAGCCCCACTTCTCGCAAAGTCTTTCAATGAAACTTTATTTGCAGTTATCTCAGCAATTGCGTTCACGACGGTTCTTGGCACTGTGAGTGGATTGATTATGGCAGGAAGTGGAGCCGTGGCTCACGATCTGATTGAAAATTGTTTTGGTGTCACAATGAATGATCATGAAAAAGTTCGAGCGGGTAAGATCGCCGCAGTTTTTCTCGGAGTTGTTGCGATGGCACTTGGAATTTTGTTCAAGAACTTCAACGTCAGCTTTCTTGTTGGATGGGCATTTCATATAGCTGCATCCGCAAATCTTCCAGCGCTTGTTATGCTGCTCTTTTGGCCACGGACGACAAAACATGGCATCATTGCAGCCGTGACTGTAGGTATGGTGTCGTCACTGGGATGGATACTGCTTTCGGCTGATACATTTGAGAAAGTGTACGGTCTTCCTCGAGGGGACTCGCCAATTCCATTTAGTCAACCAGGTTTGGTGACTATACCACTCGGATTTTTGGTTCTTGTTCTTGTCTCACTGCTCACACCGCGACAGGAACCACATCAGGTACGCGCATGAATGACCCGCTACCTGGTGCGAGTGTGCTGCGTTGTGATGAAAAACATCTCCATGCCATTCGAAATATTTTTAATGAAGCCATTCTTCATACAACGGCACTGTATGAGGAATCACCACGTTCTGAAGCAATGATTGCCGCATGGTTTGCAGAAAAGCAACAGGCTGCTATTCCGGTTTTTGGAGTTGAGCAGCAGGGGATACTTATTGGTTTTGCAACATGGGGACCATTTCGACCATATCCCGCATATTCCAAGACAGCAGAACACTCTGTGTATGTTGCTGGTGAGTATCAACGTCGAGGCTTTGGTCGGCTCTTACTCGAGACCATTATTTGTGAGGCAACAGCGCACCAACTTCACCTACTTGTTGCAGGAATCGACTCAACCAATGAAGCAAGCATTGCTCTTCATCGTCACGTAGGGTTCACACACGCTGGAACCATTCGAGAAGCAGGCTACAAATTCAAGAGGTGGCTCGATCTTGAATTTTGGCAACGTATCTTATGAACAAGGACGCTCGCTTACCGACGACCAGTTCAATGAAGACCATGTCATTGAAGTCAGATTGAATATCTTTCCTTCGGAAGCGTTGTGTATGACTATTTTGTTCGTACCAGTGATTTCTTGATATACAACTTTAGGCACCTGGTCGACGAAAATGTCGATAAGCCTGAAGAACATCATGAAGATCAGATGAGATTGTTATTTCATCTTCAGCAAAATCACTAAGCCAAGTCCTGTCACTTGAGACGGCATCAGCTAGTATTGGCAGAATCTCACCAAGTGTTACTTTCACGCTGTGTGGATCAAGTGGCTGATCGAGTAACGCAACACCCGTGGCATCATTTTCTGGACCGTTATAAACACGTAATTTTCGCAGACCCATGGCAGACTCCCTTTTGCCGTGTGTTCCAGCGGTTTTTCGCTGGATTGTTGCCTGTTCGACAGGGTGTATTGCAAACTGCATCGTGCAGTAGGCAGATCATGGAACCCATGAATCCTGTGACGAATTTAGTATCGGCAGTGGAGGCCTTAAAGTTTGACCGAATTCTCTATTTATGCCGATTTTCGTTGTTTATGACGGAAAACTCAAGTTTTTGGTGGTTTAGATGACCCGCCCATTACCGGATTGACTTTGCATACGCCCTGCACGCAACGCCTCACCGATGCTCTTTGGAACAAGTGCCTCAGCTTCTAAGACTCCTGCACGGTTTTCGGCAGTCTCAGCTTTCATTTCTTGTTCATGTGCGATTGCAACAGCTCTTCTTTCCTCTGCCTTGGCTCGTGCGACGCGTGTATCAGCCTCTGCTTGGTCAGCCTGAAGTCTCGCCCCGATATTTTCACCGACCTCAATGTCGGCGATATCAATAGAAACAATTTGAAACGCTGTTTGTGCATCTAGTCCTCGTTCGAGCACTGCTCTCGAAATAGTATCTGGATGTTCCATGACCTCAAAATGTGTAGCGGCCGATCCAATGGATGTAATAATTCCTTCACCAACACGCGCAATAATAGTTTCTTCAGTTGCTCCTCCAATGAGTTGTTGAAGATTTGTTCGAACTGTAACCCGAGCACGAATCTTTAATTCGACACCATTTCTCGCGACAGCAGAAAGCGTTGATTTTCCACTCGCTACATCCGGACAATCAATAACTTTTGGATTCACACTTGTCTGGACTGCATCGAGAACATCTCTGCCAGCAAGATCGATACCACATGCTCTATCATAATCGAGATCAATACCAGCCCGATGAGCAGCGATGAGAGCACGGATGACACGGGGAACATCACCACCAGCTAGATAGTGAGCTTCAAGGATGCTAGGCGAAAGTTGTTTTCCAAGGCCGGCTTGGGTTGCCATAATCCGAGCTTGAATAATTGTGCGAGCATTGACCTTTCGCAAACTCATTCCAAAGAGTTCAAGAAATGTGACAGCTGCTTTGGACCAATACGCCTGAAACCATATTTGGCCATAATTAAATATCAAAATCAACATTGCAAAAGCAATGATGCCGAGTATGACTCCAAAGATGACAAGTGCTTCAGGTGGCAAAGTGAATCTCCAATTCAAAGACAGGGGATACAAATATGTACAGACATACCATGCAGGTATTATCTGATCCTACTTGGAGGAATCCGAAATGCAAAAATTTAAAGAACTTTGGCCTTGGTGCTTAGAACCGTGGTTCCAGAGCGTCGGGACGTCATTCCCTACAATGCTCCGTGATTCACAATCCATCCTCCGCCGAGGAGACGCGTGTTGTCGTAGCAGACCGCTGGCTGACCCGGTGTGATGGGGCCGGGGGCATCGACTGTTGGTTCAAGAAAGTGTGCCTTAAAGTTGGTTTCACCACTTCTTGTGACGATGGCTTTTGCTGGTGGTCGTTGCGCTCGGCATTGAACAAGGCATTCAAAAGGAACAGTTGGTACGTCAGCAACCCAGCTCACTTCATCAGCAAGAAGACCTTGCAGTGGCAATTCAGATTTTGGGCCTACAACAATTCTGAATGTCTCCGGATCAATATGAATAACGTATAACGGTGACCCGATTGCAATACCTAAACCCTGTCGCTGACCGATGGTGAAATGTTCAATCCCTGGATGCTTGCCGAGAATAGTGCCGTTTGTATCAACAATATCACCCGCCCGGGAACCACCAAGTCTATGGGCAACAAGATGTGGATGATCACCAGGTGGTACAAAGCATATTTCCTGACTATCAGGTTTAGCTGCTGTCACAAGACCAAGTTGATCAGCACGCGATTGGACTTCAGACTTAGACAGCCCACCAATCGGTAGCATCATTCGAGCTAATCGTTCTGGAGAAATTCCAAAAAGAACATATGACTGATCACGCGAAATATCACGGCCTCGATGAATTTCTGAAAGTATCAAATCAGAATCTAATGTTTGCTTTTGAATAATTTGTGCATAGTGTCCCGTTACAACGTGTGTCGCACCCACAGCGTCGGCATACTCAAAAAGACGTCAAAACTTTATCCATTGATTACATCGGACACACGGATTCGGTGTTCTTCCAGAACCATATTCAGTGACAAACGTATCAATGATGTTTTCAAAATCTTCGGTGAGATCAAGCGGATAGAGAGGAATCCCCAGGTGGTCTGCGACGCGGCGGGCATCGAGTGCATCAGTAACCGAACAGCAGCCTTGGTGTCCGATCTTCGGTGAGGATGACTCAACAATCGGAAGAACACTTGGTGGTGTCGGTCAGGCTGGTTGGCCATGCCGCATGAAGACACCGATACAATCGTGACGAGCTTCTATAAGTAAAGAGGCAGTGACACTCGAGTCAACACCTCCTGACATAGCAACAACGATGCGGGACATTCAAGTCAGTCTGGCAAGGAGTCTGGGATAATTCTTTCCACTGATCGGATAGAACAAGTGTACTTAGTACGTCAGAACGGTTTCGATTCGGTGATCACCTAATCGTTCGCGTCCTCCTAAATCCTTAAGTTCAACGAGGAATGAGCAGCCTACCACTACTGCCTGTACTGATTCTAATAACTTGACACAGGCTTCGGCAGTTCCTCCTGTAGCCAGTACATCATCGATAACGAGTACACGTGATTGGGGCATGACAATTCCCTTATGCATTTCAAGTGTATCTGAACCGTACTCAAGGTCATACTTATAACTAATCGTATCAGCCGGTAATTTTCCGGGTTTGCGCACGGGAATTAAACCAACCCCGAGTTCTAAAGCGAGAGGTCCTGCAAAGAGGAAACCTCTGGCTTCTACCGCAGCGACAGCGTCAATGGCCATATTTTGCCATGGCTCAGCAAGTTTCTGAACTGACTCACTGAATGCTTCCCGGCTTGCAAGTAGCGGTGTAATGTCCCGAAATAGTATGCCCGGCTTTGGGAAATCAGGAACATCCCGAATGTGTTTTTTTAAGTCCATAAGAGATAAGGGTAGCTTGTTTATGCCCCTCGTCGCAACTGCCTAGTAGGACGAATGGAAATAGTTGCTCGTGGAACACCCTCAATTTCAGCCGCAAGTGACGCTAAGGTTTCGGATTCAATCTGTCGAACACGTTCACGAGTAAGACCAAGGATGCTACCAATCTCTTTTAATGTCATTGGTTCCCCACCTTCAAGACCGAAACGCATTCGAATAATAGATGCCGCTCTTTCATCAAGTTCATCGATACGCCGCAGGACATGCTGCAGTGTGTCTGAATCAAGCATTACGTCAGCTGGACAGCGTGCATTGTGATCTTGAATGATATCACCGAGTGACCAGCCACCTTCTGTTTGATCGGTCTGCGGTGCAGCTTGATGAACCTGCATTGCTTTCTTGATAATAGGTAGCTTTTTACGTGCTAAACCAAGCATTCGAGCTACTTCTTCGGGTGTGGGTGTGCGGCCAAGAGAATCAAGAAGACGAATTGTTGCTCTTCGCCATTTCGATAGGATCTCAACCATATACGCAGGAATTCGAATGGTCTTTCCGTTATTGATGAGCGATCGTTTGATTGACTGTTTGATCCAATAACTGGCATACGTACTAAAACGAGTCCCGATAGTAGGGTCAAATCCTTCAACGGCTCGCATGAGGCCAAGATTCCCCTCTTCAATGAGATCACAAAGTTGAAGTCCACGGTTTGAATAGCCTCGAGCAATGTTGACAACAAGACGGAGATTTGCCCTGACCATATGGTCACGGGCAGCTGGGTCACCTTGTTGAACCCGAACGGCGAGTTGTTTTTCTTGGGCTGCAGTGAGGAGAGCAGTTTCATTAATGTCGCGTAGATAAATTTCCATAAGTTTTTACTAGGTCTCTTTGCTGATGAATAAAGAATCGGTTGTGAGTACGAACGGAGTCTCTTGTTAAACACTCACACTGAATCTGGAGAGACACGATGTGATGGGAGATTCCATCGCATCTGCTATCAGACACAGCACATAAATTTATGGGATCGCACATGGTCGGCGTTCCCTGCCGAAGAGATTTATCGACTGTTCATCCGCGACGACTACACAAAGGGGGAGAAAGAGGCTCCCTGTGCTGAATGTATCGACTGCATGGACCGTTCATGAGATCTCCGCTTTCGGATTCATTGAGGCATTAGCTTGTGTTAAATGCCAATCAAGAATGATGAGTTCGGGGGATGATCCAATTCGAAGAGGAAGAAGTGAGGTGCCAATGCCTCGAGAAACATACAAAGGTGGCCCATTATCACGATACCATCCAGACACGTAGTCTCCACTGCCTGGTGGCGTATAGAGTGGAAAACCACCAGGGGCAATCTGGCCTCCGTGCGTATGACCACTCAGAATGAGACTCGGTGGAACTGGAGAAAGTTTTTGAAAGATATCGCGAGTTCCCGGGCAATGCGCAAGTACGAGATGTTCATCACCACGCATCATGTTTTTATTACCACTGATAGCATGAATCTGACCACCAAGAAGATCATCGAAACCGGTAATGTTGAGTATTTTGGAATCATACTCAAACTGACACGACTCATTGACCAAGAGTTGAAAGTCAAAGGGGCTCAAGAATTGCTGAAATGAAGATGGCGTGAGGCCGGCTTTGTATTCCCAATTTCCCATGATTGCTACGCGATGAGAAGTTGGTGGAAGTTTTTTTAAAAAATCCGATAGTGGCTGTAAGCCATTTTTATGGCTGATTGTGTCGCCTGTTAGCAGAATAACGTCAGGCTTGGCAGCCGTAACGCTCTCAAGCAACGTTATTTCTAATGCACCAATATCACGGAGATGAAGATCACTAAGTTGAACGATTCGTAGTGCTTGATCGTCTGGTAATGCAGGCGTTCCGATGTGGAGATGCGTCTGCGAAAGTGATTGAGGGGTGCTGATGAGAGATTGAACTGTCAATCCACCGGCGATACCACATGTTGTCCCTGCAATTGTTTGAATCCACTGTCGCCGACTTAATCGAAGATGCGGAAAACCCATGCTTGAACACTCCACAAAAGAAAAAGGAGATCGTCATCATTGAAGAGAAATCTCTCAAGATTCATTCTAATCATTCTCTTTGTTGGTTTGTCGCATTCTCTCGGACAATGACTGAATGGATGTTATGGTCGAGAGTTCGATTGAGAAAATTAAGTAACACCCGGCCAAGTGTTCCATTTTCTGACAAAGAGTCGTCCTGCCCATCGCGTACGATCAGTGTGCTGTCAACATCTGCGGAGATGAGTGCAGCATGGAGTCGTTCACTCTGGCTGATGGGAATTGATGTGTTACTTGTGTGGTGAATGAGCAAGGTCGGTGGGTCATCTGCTGATGCGTAACTAATTGGGCTTGCTCGCAAGGCTGCTTCACGGAGTTCAGGAAGTGGACCACCGATGAGCCGACTTGCAGCCGAGGAGGCACGGTCATGCTCACTACCGAGCGTAGGCAGGTGCGCAATGGTTGAGATTCCACAGATTGAAGCAATCTGATGCACAGGAAACTTCTGCTCATCAAGGGTGTCATGATATTTTTGATTAGCATCAAGCCCAATCAGTGTTGCAAGGTGTGCGCCTGCAGCTTTACCCACGATGCAGATTCTTGTTGGATCGATACCCCAGACAGCTGCATCTTGTGAAAGACGCTGAATGGCTGCAACACAGTCTTCTCGTTGTGCGGGAAAAATATGAGTAGGACTTGGTCGATAACTAATGCTTGCGACTGCAAATCCATGATGAGTGAGCCATGTAAGTGGGCAATTCATTCGAGAACTATTCGACCAGTCATCACCCGGCAACCAGATCACTAAAGGGAGTCTTCCATCTCGACATCCACCAGGCAAATAAAGATCAAATTGTTGATCTTCTTCTGCTACACCGTAGGAAAGATTTCGGTGTTCGATGCGTAATGGACTCTGTGGTGGGATGTCCTCGGGAACAACCGTCCACGTGCCACGACGGTTGAGTCGCCGTTGGGCACGTTTGGAAACACGTCGTCGCGGGTATTGACCTGAGGAGTTATTCGACTCGGAGCGTACACCTGCAGGGACATCTCCCGAAGGTCGAGGATCATCACGATAGAGTCGAGTCGCATGTTTGCCGAGACCTGCCGCAGTCAGTGCGTTGGCTAGGTTTGGCACGAGCAGGACAAGACCAATCGCGTGCAGTGAACACAACACTTTGATTGCGTGGTGGCTTGTGTGAAGCATTGACACCATTCAGGTTGAGATAACGGGGGGCAAATATCGCCCTCAGTCCGCTTAACTTTTCCAAAAACTAATCGTACCAAAGGATGTTGTCAGATGCGATGAATTGATGCAATTTAGTGGTGGTTTCAGTTCAGAAGTCTTGTTTCAACGTGGATTTGCAACTTCACCACCATCACGAGTGGCTAACCCCTGCCAAATTCTTAAGGAGATGGCGTCAGTAATTTGTGTCACCGACCCATCCACCATACCGGTGTTTACCACTCCATTGTGATAACTTCGAGATGTAATGGCAGCAAATGTTTTTTGCGTAGCACTCTTGCCTTCCTGTTGTGAATTGTAGTCGATATCGTAAGCAACTCCGTCGACAGCAAATTCAACTCTTGTATTGGGAGTAAATGTTGCTGTGAAACCATTGTGATGGACACGGCCATCTGGCCATTCCGTATGACCAGTGTTGTTGTTTATGGAGGACCCTAATTTGTTCTCTCCGCCACTGGCCAGAGATGCTAGTTGAGAATCATTAGTGGGTGGAGAATCAGCAGGATAGGTACTTCCCGGATCGGATGTATTTCGGACGTAGGGTGTAAAGGTCTTCACTTCACTAAGCATGAGTGTTTTTGATAATCCATCTCTGAATTCTTTTGCTTTGTAATGTGAATTTGGATGGAATGCTCCGTTACCACCTTTACCCGTTGCAGGGTCATAGATAAACCAGGTTCCATAATTGAATCCATAGTTTGTGGGATAGACATAGTCAGCACCATCTTTTGTCCGAAAAAAGTTATGCACCTCGCTTGGACAAACGAATGTCTCAATTCTCGTTGATCGTACTGTCGCCCAATTTGTTCCTTCTGCACCACCCGGATATCCATCATCCCAAGGTTGTTCAAGGTTGATTCTCTCTGCCACCACACCCTGTTCAATGTACGGCAAGATTCGACCATGAATGCCCCAGGACTCATTGTTACTGGGAAATGCAGTACCTGGTGCATGCAACATACTCGGCGGAAACCCGCCCTTACTCGACGCGTAATTATGAATGCCCAACACTAATTGTTTTATGTTGTTGCTGCAGGCTAAACGTCTTGCTGCCTCGCGAGCCTGTTGGACGGCAGGCAAGAGCAATCCAACAAGAACACCAATAATCGCAATCACAACAAGGAGTTCAATGAGTGTGAATCCGACTCGGGAGCGATACCAGTGTCTATGAGCAATTGTTCGCATAGGACCTTTCTTTCGCTGAGAAAATATCTCCGTGCCACGTCTGAAAGGAATAGCGTCTGGCGAGAGTGATAACAAGAATTCAGACTACCATTCCAGCAGACCAGAAGTCCAACAGATGTTTCGTAATATGAGTATTCTTGTAACCTTGTTAAGACGAAGTCTTCGATATATTTTTTGAAAAGCCAGTCCCAGCACGCCTCACAAGGCAAAACACACTATTCAATCCATGCGGCAAGGAGCCACTCGATGAACGCCCGAGCATTTCCGACTACAAAGCACATTCTCACTGCCTGGTTGCTCCTTCTTGTAGGCATCAGTGGCGTGTTTGGAGATGAATCTATAAACCGCCTCACGGAGTCTGAGAAACGAAGTGGCTGGGAGTTGCTTTTTGACGGCACATCGCTTCACGGCTTCAAGGGATATCAGCAAGATACTCCAGGTGCCGGGTGGCAGATTCTTGATGGAACCATTGTTCGTACAGAAGCTGCTGGCGATCTTCTTACAAAAGAAATGTACGACAGTTTCGAAATCCAACTTGAATATCGAATAAGTGAGGCTGGGAATAGTGGGCTTATGTTTCATGTATCTGAAGATGGTAAACGACCATGGTATAGCGGCCCGGAAGTTCAGATCATTGATAATGATGCTGGGAAAGATGGCCAGAAAGCAGGGTGGCTGTACCAACTGTATGAGCCTCATGAAAAAAAATGGGTTATGCGGATTGAAAAAGCTGCTGGATTACCAGTGAAGGAATTGGTTGATGCGACACGACCTGCCGGAGAGTGGAACCACCTTTACCTTCGGGTGACACCAGGATCATCTGAGGTCTGTCTTAATGGCGTGAGCTATTACAAGT
>CAJXFK010000047.1 GCA_913052575.1 uncultured Planctomycetaceae bacterium | reverse complement strand
CTCCTGTGGTTGCTCACCCTCAGCTGCTGCATTTTCATTATTTCCTTCACCTTGCGGCTTTTTATTATCCTGCCCAACAGCAGGAACCGTGATACCCAAAATGAGTAACACCACAAAAGAAAAAGCTAACTGACGTCTCGGTATAACGCTATTTTGCAAACGTACTCTAGTTGAAAAATCTCTAGCACCGTTTGATATATTACTGGTAATACGGCTCATGCAATTCCCTTCAGTGCCATCTGCAATGCCTCACGGTTTGGTGCGACATCAAGCGCTGCCTGCCGATCAATAAGACCTTGATCGATAAGACTTTTAAGACTCGTTGTAAAATCCTGCATGCCATCTTTGTCAGACTTACGAATATGATCGGCAAGCATATGTTCCTGTTCTTCCAAGATATATTTCCGCACAAGAACATCAAAAAACATTAATTCGATAGAGGGCACGCGAGAAACTCCCTCTTTTATCGACTTAAGAAGTTTCTGTGCAACTATCCCCTTCATATTGAAAGCCATAGCGCTTCGGATAGCTGCGTGTTCTTCCTGAGGGAAAAGGTCCAGGATTCGCGTGATCGTACTCGGAGCATTTGAAGCATGAATAGTGCCATAGACGAGATGTCCTGTCTCAGCAGCATGAATTGCCGTTTTAAAGGTTTCGGTATCTCGCAATTCTCCAACGAGGATAATGTCTGGATCTTCTCGAACCGCATGCTTCATGCCAATCTCGAAATTCTTGACATCAGTACCAACTTCTCGCTGATTAATCAGACACTTATCTTCTGTGAAAACAAACTCAACGGGATCCTCAAGTGTAAGAATATGCTTTCGATAATTTCTATTGATATAATTCAACATCGAACCAATCGTCGTACTTTTCCCAGAGCCAGTCACGCCTGCGAGCAAGACCATGCCTTGATCGAGCGTACATAGTCGCTCAATTGATGCTGGAAGAAACAGCTTTTCAAAGTTTGGTATCGTGTTGTTGACTTTTCGGGCCACCATTCCAAGTGATCCTTGCTGATAGAGAAGGTTCACTCGAAATCGCCACCTTGTATCACCAATAAGTGCTGAATATGCAAAGTCCGCGCCCCCTTCATCTTCAAGAATTTTCATCTGGCGATCATCAAGCATTGGAAAACAAAGGCTCTTCATCTGTTCGTGACCAATTGGTGGTGCCTTGAGACGCTGAAGTGATCCTTTCACCCGCATAATCGGAGGCTGATCAACTTTGAGATGAAGGTCCGAGCCGTCGAGTTTGACAAGAGCTTCGAAATATCTGTCTATTTCAAGTTTGTCATTCTTTTTTGGAACAACTGCGGCTGGTGCAGATTCCTCAGAAACAAAAGTAGCCTCTGACGACTGTGCTTCTGACTTGGCATCAAGCATTATTTGTGCCCCCTCACGATAGGTAAAATCTTCCAACTTTGAGACGTTCTCTAAGATCACACAATAGACAAATGCGGCCCTTCAGCCAAATAGTGCGATATTCTGACTTGCAGCTAGACTTTTATGAATATTTCTCAACTGGACGAACTGGAATTCCACGAGCACGCAGCATGTCTTTGACTTCGGCAATAGAACAGACACCAAAGTGAAATATTCCTGCTGCCAACACAGCATCAGCAGCACCGAACTCGATGGCATCAGCGAGATGCTCTGGCCGACCTGCACCACCACTGGCTACCACTGGAATTCCAACCGCCTGACTTACTGCTGCGGTCATTTCTAGATCATATCCGTCGCGAGTACCGTCTCGGTCCATGCATGTTAAGACTATTTCGCCTGCGCCTAGTTGCTCGACCTTTTGTGCCCAATCAACAGCCTCAATACCCGTTGGGACTCGGCCACCATTCACAAAGACCTCCCAGACTTCTTTGCCATCTTTGATCACTCGCTTCGGGTCGATATTCACGACAGTTGCACAGCTTCCAAGACGATTTGCAACTGCTGTTACCAACTCGGGCGTCTTTACCGCTGATGAATTGATACTCACCTTTTCAGCTCCAGCATGAATGAGTTCAACGGCATTGTCTAAGGTGCGAATACCACCACCTACAGTGAAGGGCATAAATATCGTTTCAGCTACTCGTCGCACCATGTCAAGCATAATTGCTCGACCTTCATGGCTCGCAGTAATATCAAGGAAAACTAATTCGTCCGCTCCTTCAGCTTCATAACGAGCCGCCACTGCTACAGGATCACCGGCATCAATGAGTTCGAGGAACTTTGTACCTTTTACAACACGACCCTTTTCAACATCGAGGCATGGAATAATTCGTTTTGCCAACATTTTAGCGCGCCTACAATTTAAGATGTCTCATGGATTCGGTCAGTTTCCGGGCTCGATGCTGTTGCGTAGCGCTTTTTCGGAATCCGTCCTGCAAGAAATGCATGGCGGCCCGCTTCACAAGCAGATCGCATTGCAAAAGCCATTGTCAGTGGATCATTCGCATGTGCAATTGCTGTATTCAGAAGAACACCATCCACTCCAAGTTCCATAGCGACAGCAACGTCACTTGCAGTCCCGACACCGGCATCTACTATTACTGGATACTCGGGGTCACCGTCTTTGAGGTATTCAAGACAAATGCGTAAGCTGTTCGCATTAAGAATTCCCTGCCCTGATCCGATAGGACTTCCTGCTGGCATCACACTAGCTGCGCCTAAGTCTTTGAGCCGTTTGGCAACAATTGGATCGTCGCTACTATAGACAAGTACAGAAAAACCATCGTCTACAAGACGTTGTGTTGCTTCAATGGTACCAACAGGATCTGGTAGAAGAGTTTTCTGGTCACCAAGAACCTCCAATTTGACCCACTCACTTCCCTTGTTTCCAAGATCACGGAGAAGTTCACGACCAAGCCGAGCAACACGAACAGCATCATCGGCCGAGAAACAACCTGCAGTATTTGGCAGTAGCGTGTAGCGAGTAAGGTCAAGATGCTCGAGAATATTCTCTCCAGCAGTATTGAGGAGACGATCACGTCGTACTGCTACGGTCACACAGTCTGTACCGCTTGCATCAAGACATTCCGCCATCTCTGCATAACTTGCATACTTGCCTGTCCCTACTACAAGACGGCTAGCAAGTTCGAAACTTCCGATTTTGAGAGTTGTTTGCAATTCCTGTGATGGTGTCCTGTCGACTGCTATCTTTGCCATGCGATTTTAAGTTCTCCTGGATCGGATGGATTCGTATGTTGTTTAACCGCCCCCAACGAGCGTAACAACCTCTACACGGTCATGTTCCTGAAGGACTCGATCTAAAAGAAGTGCTCGTGGCACTACTTCTTTATTTAATTCAACAGCAACAGGGCGACCTTCAAAACCTAATAACAAGAGAAGATCATGTGCAGTGTGACCATGAGAAACCTGTTTTTCTTGCCCATTCACAAAAACGGTTATCTGACTCTTTGGTTGAGTCTCATCACTACTCATCATTAATTTTCACCTCCACGAGGTTGAGCAACATCAAGAAGAATCAACGGCGACGCGACCCCACCTACTACCCCGCGTTGATTACTGAACGGAATACCATACGCTGCAGTAGCTCCAGAAGCACAATCGGTGACATAGAGCACAGCTGGCGCCAGTGGCGTTCGACTTCGCCGCATTTCAACCTGTCCCGCCACAAGTAAAAACTTTGGGTTTTTTACTTGCCCAGCCTGGAAACCTAGATCATTTAAAACATTGTGGCGAAAACTAGCACCAAATGTAGACGTGGCAGGATTTATAACTCCTCCGGAAAGATCACCTGTCAAAAAATCAAGAATAAAAAAACCTTCTGAACCGGTAGTGAGAGGAACTGTGCAGGCGGCGAATGACTCATCTGCTTGTGAAGTCATGGCGTGTACCACTGGGAACTGCTTTAGCGATTTATCCGAGCCGGTAGAAATATAAGCAGCTACATAACCACCAAAGAAAATAATTGATCCAGCCAGAAGGCAAAGGATTTGTGATTGTCCGAATGTTTTGATCTTCTCTTGCATGGTGATACTTCAAACTATGGGACTACATTCCAACCTCATCCACGGCTGGCTGGCGAAAGATACGAACTCTAATATGATATTCGTTCTGTGTGTTCACTGCCTGCTTTTTTTACTATCTTTTCCTAAAGCCTCTCTTGAGCTTTTTTCAGATGCCACATCCTGTACTTCTTGCTCAACAACCAGCCGGAATTTCCCAATGGAGTGTCTGCCGTCTGTAAATTGCTGACTCAACACAAAAGCCAGAACTGTTCCTGCTTTGATAACTGGTGCTTCTTTCATTGTAAACACAGCAGAATGCGACTTGCCAATCGCTCCCGCTATACCCCAACCCGTGTTCTGTTTTCCATCAATCGCACTGGCCACAGGCCATCCCGCCTGAGAGTGGTCAGCAGTTACGGTATTGAAAACAACTGGCGTTTCTTTTTTTTGTGCAGCAGTAGGTAAAACCTCCACGCTGAATTCACTCAACACAAAATTCCCATTAGCCGCTCTACCAGGCCCCCGCAATGGGAGGGTCTCGTCTGGGAGTACCTCAATTCTGATTGCTGTTACAGGTGGTCCAGCTGGAACCGTTGCTGTAAGTCGGTATGTGTCTTTTCCATTTTTCCCAGAAACGAGGACCGTGCCGTCGCCCGAAATAACTCCGGTGGCCCCTGCTTCGCTTTTGAATTCTGTTGGCACAAGCGGCTTCCCCGCTGGCTTGGCTACTGGCTTTGAGTCAGCTTTGGAAAGAGGCAATAGTTTCGCCACAGGAGCAGCAATTATCTTGCCACCACGATGGGTACCCACAAAAATTGATTGATCATCTGGAGCAAACGTGACACACCACACACTGGCAGACTGGTGGCTTGGACCTTCTTGCTCTCGCTTTTTCTGAACATCCCAGAGTTTAATCACACCATCGAGGCTCGCTGTCGCCAACCGGGCTCCGTCACTATTAAATGCAGCACTCGTTACCCAATCTTTATGCCCAGCGAGTATTCCTGTCTGCTTGAAATTATCTGCAGACCAGATTCGAATAGTTTTGTCAGCACCCGTTGATACAAACTCGCGACGTATTGGTGAGTATGCAATTGACCAGATTGTGTCTTCGTGGCCAGTGAGACTTTTTATCTCCTTTCCATCAAGTGCATTCCAGACTTTCACAAGGTTATCTCCACCTCCTGTCACAAAGGTTTTTCCTTCTGATGAAAAAGTAATTGCCGTCACTGGCCCTTTGTGAGCAGCTACAGTCGTCACAGCTTTACCGCTCGATGTGCTCCAAACAATAACGCTCCCATCTTCTCCTGCTGTTACTAATTGTGACCCATCAGGAGAAAATGCGAGGGACCGAACCCATCCTTTATGCTGATTCAAATCTGCTTTCAGTTTCCGGTTTTGCATATCCCACAATTTCACCATCCCGTCATAACCAGCTGTTGCGACAAGTTTTCCATCGGAAGAAGCATCGACTGCCCATACAGCCGTTGCATGTCCTGAAAGATTCCCAACACGACTTCCGTCGGCCTTCCACACAACAACATCACCCGGGCGATAGAGAAGGCTCTCCCCTCCGACAGTTACCAGAAATGCCCCGTCGTCTGTGTAGTCAGATGAGATGATCCATCGACCAAAAGAGGATAGAGTGTCGCCCTCATCATTACTTTTTGAATGATCAGCCAAAGTTAGTGATGGAAAAAAAAGCAGAATCCCGAGGATCGTAGCAATACCCCAATAGAGACGGCGTTGTCGACAATGAAAATTTCGCATACACCACCCTCTTATACATTTACAGCCAGAAGTTCAAAAGAACCGCGCACTAAATATTTAGTATAGTTTCATATGACATTGCATTTCCAATGAACCATGAATTCATCCGACTTTATCACTCCCAATGACAATGATGATGAGCGACGGCAACACCTATCCTGAGCTGCTTAAGCTCACTGCACATGACGCCTACATTCCGCTGCGTTCAGAAAAAACTCAGGACTTCAACTCCTCAATTCTGATGAATCACTGCTAGTCGGACATTCGGGAGATGCCTTACAGCAAGCCCGGCGGCATCAACTTTATTCTGCCCAACAGCAACAACTCGCCGAGCTAAAGAGTTCTGGTGGGGAGAATAAAATATCCCAAGACAATCGTATTCATAACTTGATTAAGGCACGAGACATCGAATGCCTTTGTGATTCTACTGAGAGTCACCCAAGAAATTGTGCGCATGAAATTTCATCAAGACATCTCCTTGCTTCTCATACAGCCGCTTTGCACTGTGAGGAACATCTTCAACAATCAGTTGCTCAAATGTGACACCAAGCTGCTTAAGGAATTTCATGTATGCCAAATTATTTTCGTAGTTAAAGCCTTTTGTTCCCACATGAATGAGAATGCGAAGCGGATATTTCTTCTGCTTCGCACTGGTGGCATATACACGAGCCGTGTCATACGCGTTATAGCCCTCTGCAAATACAACACGATCACTTTCGTGGCCATCACTTTCACTGATTTTTTTCTCAGTTGCAAAACCACTGCCGCCGGGAGCGGCTGAACAAAACAGTTCTGGATGTCGAAACATGATCCTTGTTGTGCCTCGTCCGCCCTGGCTGAAGCCTTCTATACCCCGGCCTTTTCGTGACGCAATTGTTCTATATGTTGCATCAACATGGGGAACGAGTTCATTAATAAAAACCGATTCGCCCTGCCCGTTTGGTATTTGTGGGTAATCGTAATGGCTCATGGGGCCACCATTGATAAACACATAGATCATCGGTGAGATTCGCTTCGATCGGATTGCCTCATCGATTAATGTTGAAAGCCCTACCGACTTAAGTTCACTACCAGGACGTCCACCATGGAGGTAATAGACGACTGGATACCGTTTCTGAATATTTTTTGTGGACGCATAGCCAGGTGGCAAATAGATGCAATATCCGACATCAGTCCCCATTGAATCACTACGAAAGGTTTCATGGTCAATAGGCAGGTTTTCGTACGCTTTGGTTGGCTTATTGACCCAGCTGAAAACCTCTCTTGTTTTATTGTTTTTTTTCTTTCCCTGTGCCTGCACTTCCTGACTACCAATGAGGCTCAATGAAACCAGCAATACCACTATTCCTGTTCGTAAAATCATTCCTGACTCCATAATGCGTTGACTGTTGTCGGAAGCAATCATTCGAAAAATACTTTATTCCATATTCATGGCCTGAGATATGTCACATCAACTGGGTCCTGCAACTCGCGCTGAAGGACAATAAAATGATCAAATAATTCCTTCATCTGATCAGCATGTTCAGGACGGTCAGCAAGATCGATTGTTTCATGAGGATCATCCTGCACATGATACAGACGAATCACTTGTGCATCAGGATACATGATCAACTTCCACCCATCGTGCGTGATGGATCGCTGGAGTTTGAGATAGCTTCCGTAGATTGACTCGTAAGGTTTTCTACGCGCAGTCGATGTTGTAAGCGTCAAACGAGGAAGCAGACTTTTGAAAAATACATGCTCCGGGGGCTTTACACCAGCAAGCTCTAACGTTGTTGGCATTACATCCTGAAGGTATATCGGGGTTGAGTCAGTGACACCCGCAGAAACACCAGGCCCTACAACAACAAATGGTACTCGAATCGAATGGTCATACTGATTTTGTTTACCAACAAGACCGTGGTGGCCAACGGAAAGACCATGATCAGCCGTAAAGAAAATCCATGTATTATCGGCTTCCCCTGACGCATCCAGTGCTTTCAGAACACGACCAATCTGATCATCAAGATGGTTTATGATGGCATAATATTCACGGCGATGAACCGCAACGGCCTGCTTTGTCCTGGGAAATGGCGCCAGCTTTTCGTCGCGCAAATTTTTTCCTGCTCCTATTTGCTCAGCATATGGATACTCAGTCAAAAATGGTGTTGGGGTTGAAATGCGTTCAATCGGATACCGATCGAGGTATTCCTGTGGCGATTGCCGCGGATCATGTGGAGCATTGAAAGCGATATAGAAAAACGATGGCTTATTCTCGTGCTTCGCTTCTCCAAGAAAATCAATTGCATCGTCTGCCGTAACTTCACTCCAGTGTCGCCCGCCTTCCCAGAAACCACCAAGCTTCGTGTCTGTTGGACTCCACGGATCCCGACCTTTCGAGGGCGGCCTGTTATACGCACTCGCGACACTTTTTGGCATACCGGGCCTGACATGCCTTGCAACATCAAAACACTTTTCAGCATCCGTCCGGATATGCCATTTACCGGTCATGTATGTCTGGTAGCCAACCTGACCAAGAAGTTGAGGCCAGAGTACACCGGCCTGCCGTTCTTTGTCAGTTGTCTGATAGATACTCTCTGCATCCCAGACGCTTCGGCCCGTAATCAACATGGTACGACTCGCGACACACACTGCACCGCTCCAAGATCCCATGTTATACGCGTGACTAAATGTCGTGCCACGATCTACGAGTTTATCGATATTTGGAGTATCGATATCTGTGTAACCGAAGGCTCGGATGGCTTCGTAAGTAAGATCATCCGCAAATAGGAAAAGAATGTTTGGTTGCTCACCGGCCTCTTGCTGTGCCGCTCGCAGAACACCGCAGAAAGATATGATCAAAAGAAATATAGTTGGAACAAAGAAGCGACATAGACAGCAGACGACCACACTCATTTTGTTTTCCCTCTACGAGTTTTCCCACCACAACACTTGATATAATCGAAGCCCTACATACCAATGTTCATTTTTGAAAGTTTTACCATATGGAAAACAATATTTTGTTTCGTACTATAAAAACGTTCACCGCGGTCTTCTTCGTCGTGGCCTTCTTCACGTACCCGACAACGTCTTTCTCCGCCCCCGAAAACCTTATTATTCCACTGTGGGAGAACGGTGCACCCGGTTTTGAAAACCGAAAACACGAACCCGAGGTAGTAAATAAAGGCAGCATTACCAACGTGCACAATCCTTCACTCACTGTGTTTGCGCCTTCAAAAGAAGCTTCAAATGGAATTGGGATTATTATTGCCCCGGGTGGTGGGCTCAGAAAATTAGGCATGCGTGGTGGTGGTGAAGAACCGGCACAGTTCCTTGCTGACAATGGCTTTACTGCATTTGTCTTAAAATATCGACTTTCGAGACAGCCCGGTCAGCCATATAAGTTTGAAGAGCATGTTCTCCAAGACGGTCAACGTGCTGTTCGCCTCGTTCGCCATCGGGCTCAGGAATTCCACATCAATCCTGACAAGATTGGCATGCTCGGATTTTCTGCGGGAGGTGAAGTTGTTTCAATCACATGCTATAAACCTGGACAAGGTGATCCAAATGCTGCTGACCCAATTGATCGAGAGTTTGCAAAGCCAAACTTTCAAATGCTTGTGTACCCCGGGCCAGTCGGTATCCCTTCGAAATTACCAAATGATACCCCACCCGCTTTTATGGTCATTGCGGCAGATGATGATCACACAAGTGTTCTCTTAAACTT
The DNA here is from genome assembly GCA_913052575.1 of uncultured Planctomycetaceae bacterium. GTDB lineage: Bacteria > Planctomycetota > Planctomycetia > Pirellulales > UBA1268 > UBA1268. The sequence continues at coordinate 11,841 of CAJXFK010000047.1, read as the reverse complement.
AATGCACCACTTTCGTGAACTTCACGTGAACTATGAATCACATATTTTCACCCGTGGTGGACACGGCTTCGGGATGGGTGAGCGGTCGCGACGTCAGAGTATCCAACACTGGCCAGAACGCATGCTTGACTGGCTTCACGATGAGGTTCTCAATACCATACCCAAGTGATTGTTCATCGATCTCTTCATTGTTTTCACACATTCAATAAAACCATACCTCCTTGCAAGCAGCTACCATTCCATGACTTCAGCACAGTCCATTTCTGGCATCCTGACACCTCTTATGGTGCCGCTTCGTGCCGACGGTGAGATTCATGAAGATGAACTACGACGGTATGTTGATTGGTTGATCGAGAAAGGAGTTCACGGTCTCTATCCAAACGGCTCTACTGGTGAGTTCACTCGCTTTACGGCAGAAGAACGACACAGAATCATCAAGATTGTGTGTGAACAGACAGCCGGCAGAGTACCGGTTCTTGCTGGTGCAGCTGAGGCAAATGTTCGTGCAACACTCGAAGCCTGTGAGACATACAAAAACTATGGAGCTCAAGCAGTCGCCATCGTTTCACCATTTTATTACAAACTCTCACAAGAGAGTGTCTTTGCGTACTACAAGGAAATTGCTACCAACAGCCCAATTCATATCACACTCTACAACATCCCACTTTTTGCCAACCCAATCGAATTTGAGACCGTCCTTCGACTCGCGGAGTATGAAAAAATTATTGGCATAAAAGATTCTTCTGGTGACCTTGCAGGCATGACAAGAATGATCGAGGCTATTCATCCGAAGCGTCCTGACTTTCTGTTCATGACAGGATGGGATGCTGCACTGGTTCCCATGCTTATGGCAGGTTGTCAGGGAGGAGTACATGCAACAAGCGGTATCGTTCCTGAAATCACACGATCGATATATGACCTCACAACACAGAAAAAATTTGATGAAGCCTTCGTATTACAGAAACAGTTGCTCAAACTCTTTGATAGCATGTTTGATGCTGCTGATTTTCCAGAGGGATTCCGCAGTGCAATAGATTTACGTGGTTTTAATTTTGGAAAAGGACGACAACCACTCACCAAACAACAATCAACAGCATTAGCGACTGCTGCAGAAAAAACAAGCATGTTGATTCAACAAGTGCTCTCAACTCTAGTGGCACACTGAAAACTCAAAATATTTTGTTAACCCATATGACATGAAGTGGATAAACGCATGAAAACGCTTGGATTTTTGGGGATTGATATCGGCACGCAAGGACTATCAGTCATTTTCACGAATTCAGAATTGAAGATTCTCGTGAGTGGTGAGGGTTCTTACGAAATGGTTCCCGGGCTTGATCCTGAATGTTACGAGCAACAGCCAAGCGATTGGGAATCGGCTCTCAAGAATGCCATGGCTAATCTGCGAAAAAAAATGTCCTCCCTGCAAATTGATATGGAGGTGCTTGCTATTGGCATTTCTGGACAGATGCACGGAGAAGTTCTCGCAACAGAAGACGGTGAACTAGTTGGTCCTGCTCGGCTCTGGTGTGACGGCAGGAATGAAATTGAGGGAGAGGAACTGACCGAACGTCTTGGAGTAAAGTGCCCTAAGCGTATGACCGCGGTCCGATGGCTCTGGACTATCCGTAATCAACCTGAAAAAGCAAGGCTTGTTCGTCATATCACAACACCCGCTGGCTGGATTGCGTATCGGCTTACAGGGTCATGGTTGCTTGGCATCGGTGACGCCGCTGGCATGTTCCCAATTGATCAGAAAACGTTGACTTATAACGAAACGATGCTGGATGAGTTTGATTTGATGGCAAACGATTTACCAAAGGAAAGCATTGTAAAGAACACTCTTTCAAAACTTCGTGATCTTCTACCCTCGGTCAAAAAAGCTGGCGAAGATGGCGGCGTCTTAGATTCGCACGGCGCGGAGTTCCTTGGATTACCAGAAGGAGTCCCGGTTGCTCCTGCTGAGGGAGACCAACCGGCAGCACTTGCTGGTTCACTCATCGCAGCCCCGGGACAGGTATCAATGAGTTTTGGCACAAGTGTCGTTGCTAATTCAGTCGGTGACCGTGCCTTCGAGGGCATTGCGTTACCAATAGATCACTTCTGCGCCCCCGATGGCCGCCCGATCAATATGGTCTGGCTTCGAAATGGAACAACGGCCATGAATATGGTCATCAATCTTTTTGGTGGTGACTTTTCTGCAATCATGCCACAAGTTCTTGCCGCCGAAGACAATTGTGGTGGTTTACTTGCATTACCGTTTATGGATGACGAGCCGGGGCTTGGTGTTTCGCAGGGTGGCACCGCCATGGTAATAGGACTGAATGAGAAAACCGCTACGCCTGGAAATGCGGTGAAAGCGATGCTTCTTGCAACAGTTTTTAATCTACGGATTGGAAGCAATCAGCTTGATGAGCAAGGATACCCACGGACAGAAATCGTTTTGTCTGGTGGACTTGTCAAGACACCCGAACTTGGACAACTCGTTGCTGATGCCTTCAATACTCCGGTAACCATTTTTGAAGGAGGCGACGAGGGAACTGCCTGGGGTGCTACACTCATGGCAAAATTTCGGTATGAATCAAGCGCAGGCCGCACAACAGACTGGAAGACATTTCTTGAGGCACAACAAACCGGAAGTCCAACTCGGTTCAGTCCCCATGCCAAAGCGGTACAGACGCTCAATAGTGTCTTTGATCGCTACCAGAAATTAGTCAACATGCACGGACAGCTTGAATCCGTGACCTAACTATGAAGAGCCTCGGCGAGCACTACCACCGTACAAACTACTGGTTCACTGGATATAAGACTATTCTGCGGACATCAGCTACGGAATCTCCTGGAACTCGCAGAGCTTTGAGTTGCAACTGAGCCTCGCCAGCTTCGAGTGCAATAGTACCGAGAGAAAGTACTTGAAACGGTTTTGCGTAGCTTTCACTCCCACGATCAACACGATCCTCTCCGGTATTGAGTGGTGGATCCCAAGCCAAAGAAATCATTGAAGTGATTCGACTTTCGCCACAAGAAAGCTCGATGACAGAACCTACATCTTCTGCAGGACACGTGTACCACACCTTTGCGGCGTAGGTTCCTGCGTTGAGAACATCAACATCCCACACCAACAAGCCTTCTGTAGTCTTCCATTCTGTAAAAAATGAACAGTTGGGTGCACGTCCGCTCTGCACAACGCCCCCTTCTCCATGGCCATCACGTGCCGGAAGTTCAGTCAGAGGTGCTCCGGTATATCCAACAGGAAATCGTTCAACTTCTGGCTGTTCCATGCAATCGAGAACATCATGCTGCCACGCATCAGCAATCAATTGGAGTCTTGCTCCTTCGTCTGGATACTTCTTGATAACGTCATGTATTTGTCCGATATCAGTTCGCATGTCGTAGAGTTTACCTTTATCATCAAGGCGAAATTGGTCTGTCCGTATGCTCACGCGACCACGCTGCGAGGCAACAATGTGCCTCTTCGTAAGCTTTTTTTCAAGAACTTTTTGCTCTGATTTTAAATGCGAATCTTGTTTCAGGATCGCCGTCAGATTGAGACCGTCGAGTGATTTTGGAACCTCACACGGCACACCAGCAAGGCCTGCGAGAGTAGGTAACAGGTCAATAGCTCCAGTCATCTGAGGAACCCGAGTACCGGGGGCAATCTCACCGGGGTATCGAATGCAACAGACACTTCGTGTGCCGCCATCATCAGTTGATCCTTTTTTGCCTCGCATGCCACCACACCAACGCAAACTATTTGGACCATTATCTGAAAAGAAGACCACTATGGTTTCACGCGATGTGTCCGCTGAATCGATAGCCGCCAGCATGCGGCCGACGTTGTGGTCGAGATTTTCAACCATTGCCAAAGCGGCACGAGTGAAAACTGGGTTTTCTTTTTTAGGATCAGGACCTTGCTGCCGAAGGGGTCGCTCTGCGTATCGACTCCAGTCAGCATCTGGAACACACATTGGAGAATGGGGCGTGTTGTAAGCAACGTAGCAGAGCACTGGCTTCGCGACTGCGTTCGATACCTGATTGTCGAAAAATTCTATTGCTTTTGTAGTGATGTCATCGGTGATGTACCCCTCACCTTCTTGAAATATTGTATCCCGCTGCATTGGTGGATTGAAGTAATCACCCCAATGACCTTCCGTAAAACCGTAGAAGGTATCAAAACCACGCGCTAATGGATGATATGGCCACTGCGTACCGTTATGCCATTTTCCAAAGCAGCCGGTGACATAGCCAGCTTTTTTAAAGACGTCAGCAAGAGTCACCTCTTCAGGGGACATTCTTTCTTGCCCTCGCGTCACACCACGGACTCCGGAACGATCATGAAATCGACCAGTCAAAAACTCGGCTCGTGTTGGCGCACAAACAGGCTGAACAAAAAATTGCTCAAGCAGTGCTCCATCGCGAGCTAAAGAATCCACCGCCGGCGTCGAAACAGTTTGATTGCCAACACAAGAAAAATCACCCCAGCCAGCATCATCAGCAAGCATTACAACAATGTTCGGCACTTGGTGTTCATCTGCCGAAACAGATTTCCCAAAGCCAGTAGTACAAAGAATCAGGAAGAGAAATATCGCGTTCTTTGTCATGACAACATCTTTCAATACATGGACTGTGGTTCATTTTTTCCTATATAAACCGAAGGTCGTTTTTTCAAAGACCTTATCCATCAGGAAAAAATTTCGGTCTATCGAAAGCCGTTCTTAGTGTACAGCGGCCTTGGAAAATAGATTCAGCACCAGAACACCAACAATAATGAGACCCATCCCAAGAATCGCAGGTCCATCAAGCGTCTGATCGTACAAGAGCCAGCTCACCAGCGTGATAAGCACCAAACCAACCCCAGACCAGACGGCATACCCTACACCAACAGGAATTGTTTCAAGCGTCAACGACAACAAATAAAATGCAGTCGCATAACCAACAATAACGATAGCTGACGGAATAGGCTTCGTAAAACCTTGAGATGCTTTCAAGCAGCTTGTGCCAACGACTTCAGCCAAGATCGCAAATGTGAGGTAGATCCATGATTGCATACGACAGGCTACCTTTCACGTAACACGTACTTTTGAATTTTTTCAAGCCGTCTCATATCTCTGATTTATAACCTTACTGCTTCTGATACACCCTGACGTAATCTATCTGCATCTCGTCCGGTAGCTTCGTCACATCGAGTCGTGGCCGTTCCCAGTGTGAACAGAGGAGACTCAAAACAATATATTGCGGGATTCTGGAAATTGCTTTGACATCTCTCATAATTTCAACACCATCGCAGAAAAAAGTACACTCTTGTTCAGTCCAGAGTAGACCATAAACATGGAAGTCCTCACTCAGGTCCTTCATTGGGCTATCCGGGTTGCCATCTTCAGGGCCACCCATTTTTGGGAAGTCTGGGATCGATGGGCTCCGCACCGAGCCAGGTATACCTTTATCCGTTGTACCCCAATAATAAATATTCATCCCGGCCCACCCATGGCGACGCCCTGAGCCGAACCATTCAATAATATCCATTTCCGTCCCACTTTTTTCTGGCTGATCAACAAAGCTTCGAAAACTCGGTGTCTGCACCCAGAAAGCTCCATGATGCCCTTGATACTTTTGAAATTTCAAGCGGCACTCAAAGTAGCCATGTTTCCACTCGTGTCGCCCGCGTGTTTGTATATAGCTGGCATGCACTTTCTCATTCCGCCAGAGTGTTTTCAGGTGCAACAGGCCGCCTTCGACAACGATTGTTCCATCTGAGTTCAGAGCTGCAGCATCACGTACTTTGATAGACGGCATTGTCCAGTTATCCGAGTTCAGAAGTTCTCCTGTAAACTCATCACGCCAGACAATCTGATAGTCATTTGTGAGACAGCGAGGCCATTGTGGATCACCAACACGGCTGCTATCTGCATCCTCGGCGTTACTTTCAAAACCTGCCAGCGGAAGCAAAAAGATCACCAGACATTGCAACAGGAAACTTCGTAACACTTTCTCAATGAAGTTTTTTATTAGCTGACGCAGTTTCAAAATTTCCCAAGAGCTGTTGGGGATACATTCCTTCATACTATTGTTCGCAATACAAGATTGTTCGAAATGACAATTTTTAGAGACATGCTTATGTCGTTCTGTCTCCAGCAACAAGAAGATTTCTTGTTGCAACAAGTTCCCTCGCCATTCCACTGATGACATCACCACTCTGAACCCCTGGCAGAACGGGCCATGTGTATGTCTCAACTTCAAGGTGCGGTTCGTACGGGAGTTGCTGTATTGCCTCAAGTCCCCGGATAAGTTCAGGCCTTGTTGTCCGTAGCGGACCAAGGCGATCTGCATCAACCGGGACATGAAAGTGGACTCTCCACACCTCGGCCTCTTGCCAGTCAGATGGCGGATGAAGTGCCAATTCTTGAGACAGGTCCGGGTTACAAATAATCTGACCATCACGATGCTTTCCGAACGTCTGATGAAGGTATCGTGGCTCAGCAAACGTGGCGAGCGCCCGACGCGACTTTTCATCCGATGGATCATCCAGTTCAATTGCACAACTTATCTGCACCTTATTAATCCGCACACCTGCCGTCGCCATTTGACGAACAGCTGTGACTGCGTCTTCGAACTCAACGGCTTGATGGCAAACGTCATAGCAGACACCAATATGTTCACGAACGAGGTCTCCACAACCATTTTTATCAGCAACATCCCACATCATTTCAAAAAAATGGATTGTCTCTAGCGTCGTCTCGAGGATACAAAATGGTTCAGGCTCGATGGCTAAACGAATCATCTTCCCCGTGTCTTGATGTAATGCATTGAGGTCACGAGCCAATTGCATGAACTGTTCGACCACCGTTTTAATAAAGTTCTCAGAGCGAGTGGCTTGCTTATACGCCAGCGGAAGTGTTGAAATACTACCTTCGTGTTCTCCCGATAATATTCCAGCAAGGAACTTGCTACACGACCGGGTGTAATCAAGACGACGTGCATCTGACCAGTCCGGAAGGTATACATTTTCCTTGACTCTCTCAGAATGGAAATCGCCAAAAGGAAATGCATTGAGTGAATAGCACTGCAACCCCTGGTCATTGAGCGCATTTGCAATGCTTTGAGTGGCCGCAAAATCATGGGCTACTTCAGAAACAACGACTGATGGCAACCAAAGCCCAATACCGATATCAAAACCGCATTGATCCCGAACGGAGCTCGCTTCTTCAGTAATGATTCTCTCAAGATCATGACGTGACCGGCACGGATGAACATTGGTGCAATATGACAAGGGATAATGCATGTCGGCCGTTGTTCCCGAAAAATATAATGGATTTGTAGAAGCCTACCTGAAGAAACATCTGCCTGAAGTCAATGTGCCTGAAGTCGATGTGCCTGAAGTAAATATGAAAGTTTCAGCGGCTCACGGTCGTGTCTCTGAAGGACGGTGCCGTGAGTGCATCTTTTTGTATCACATGTCACGAGTCACCGCGTTCTGTCTTTCGTGTTGTTGCAAGAGTTTCTGAGGCCAATCGGCCGCGGAATACAGACCATCATGATTTTGCGGCGGTTACATCCAGCATTCGCTCAAGAGCAACCACAGACCAATGTGCTGTCTGCTCCTCAACACGAATAACATTCACAGGATCCCCCGACTCCAAGTGTTCAAGGCTCCAACAAAGATGTGCTAGATCAATTCGATACATTGTTGCACACATACAGACCGTTGGTGAAAGAAATCGAATAGTCTGCTCCGGATGTTCCTGCTCCAGGCGTCTGACAAGATGAAGCTCTGTACCTATAGCCCACGATGAACCAGAAGGTGCCGCTTCAACTTGATCAATGATGTAACTCGTTGAACCAGCAAGGTCCGCTTTTTCAACAACCTCCATTGCGCACTCCGGATGGACAAGAATTTTTATTTCTGGAATATTTTTCCGCATCGTATCAACATGCTCCGGGCGAAACATAGCATGGACACTACAGTGTCCCTGCCAGAGAATCACACGGCTGTTTTCAAGCGTTGTTTCATCATTACCACCAAGGCGTGGATCATGTGGGTTCCAAACGCACATCTGCTCAAGTGGTACTCCCATCGCCTTGGCAGTATTCCGGCCAAGATGTTGATCTGGGAAAAAAAGAACTCGCTTCGTCCTGGCGAAGGCCCATTCAAGAACAGCACGGGCATTGCTCGATGTGCATACGATACCCCCATGCTGACCACAGAATGCTTTGAGGCTGGCGGCAGAATTTATATACGTAACAGGCGTAATATCATTCGTATCGATGACTTCACCAAGGTCAGCCCATGCATCTTCTACCTGTTCAATTGCTGCCATATCAGCCATTGAACAACCCGCTGCTGTATCGGGAAGCACAACATCAACGCGATTGCCACCCCGTTCTATAATTTGATCTGGACGATTGACGAGAATGTCCGCTGTTTCTGCCATAAAGTGAACACCACAAAAAATGATGGCCTCACAGTCGGTTCTTTCAGCTGCAGATTTTGAAAGCTGATAACTATCACCTCGTAAATCTGCATGGGCAATCACTCCGTCCTGCTGATAATGGTGTCCCAAAATCAGTACGCGCGAGCCGAGACGCTGTCTGACTTCGTCAATCCGACGCGCCAGAACGGCATCATCAAGCTTGCGATATGCGTCTAACGGACCAGCCGAAAGAGGCTCATTCGTTGGTGTTTTTACTCTCATCATGACTACAGTATAGGCTCTCGCGGCGGTCTCTGTGCGGCGGCCGTCTGGCATCTTATACTCTTTACCTATTGTTGGAGTGAACGAGAGGATCAGCCACTCGCGTGTTGGCCACCGTTCCCGTAAAACCCCTTTCACCGTTGCACAGAAGGCTGGCGAGCGTCCATGGCGAAAAAGATCGCAAAGAAAAAAGCAGTAAAAAAAACCACAAAGGCTGCTAAAAAAACCACGAAAACAGTTGCCAAGGCTGTAAAAAAAACCACAAAGAAAAAGGCCACAAAAAAAGTTGCCAAGAAAAAAGCAGCAAAAAAAGTTGCTAAAAAGGCTGCCAAAAAGGTCGCCAAAAAGCGGGCAACCCGAAAAAAGGTTGTCAAAGACGTTCGCTTGAAAGCGTATTGGGGTGTCTTCAACTCCGGACTGAAGCGTCTCGCTGTCTTTGAATATGCAGACAAACGTGCCGCCGAAAAGAAGGCGAAAGAACTCGCGAATGGACCGAAGGGCAATCACTTCATCCAACTCGTTAAAGAACCAATCACCGAGGCGTGATCATTCCTTGTGGGGCTACACAATCACGTGCTAGCCCCACGGGTATGTGCCAGCCCCACGGGCATATGCTTAGGCCCACGGGCTTTGCCAATCACCCCACGCATCGAGGTAGCGTGCTAGTCCCGGTGACTCTTTTGCTTTATTGCGAACCCATGTATGAGCTGATTCAATAAGCGACTGCTCATCGGCTAGCGAAATTGCTCCCGCCACCACACGGCTTCTCAGATACACGAAATATGTATCGAGTACATCACTTCGACAATAGTCGTGAATTTCTCGTGCCCGGCCTCCATCCCAGAGATCCTGAACCATATGCCCAGCAACGTCGAGCTTTCCGGGCTTGCCAATAAGATTTGCAGCAAGCGAAAGCCCTCCAACAAATCGACTTGCACCGTTATTCGTTAAAAATTCATGCAAGTCGAGATGTGCCGCACTGTTAAATCGATTCCGTGGTTGTTCAAAACTACGAGCATTTTCCGCAATCCACTCAGGTATTCCTATGCCATACCGAAACGCACAAACTTCAAGGAGCGGCATATCAAAACCACGTCCGTTAAATGAAACAAGCTGTGGCTGATCATTTTTTCTCCAACCTTCCCAAAACAGTCGGACAATTTCGTAAGGACGTGACAGTTCTTCATCGAGAGCGACGAGGTCGATCAGCGAATAGTCATCGGCAACTGTGGCCACAACCAGCGACACTGGGAGCTGAAATGTGTACGGAATAAAGTCCTTGCCATTGTGTTCAAGAAGTTCGGCTCGGTACCGTTCGACAGCTTCAGTTGGTGTGAGTTTTTCACCTGAGTAACGAATTTTTGCAATAAGATCACCATCTGCTGCTGACTCAATATCGAAAATGAGTCGTGCTGTTCTTCGTTTTGCCATTCAAAACTCTCCTTCTAATCTGAGTTGGTAGCAGAGCGATGATCGTCATGAAAATTCTAGGGTTTTCATGCCCCGTTCTCTTGCACTGCATACCTAGTCGAGGAAATTCAAGGCCACCTACATTCAAGACCCTCTATCGGCTCCGCAACGGCAATCTGTCGACCTGTTGCGATTGCCTACTAAGTAACATAAACATCATTACTGTATTTGATCGAGTGGAACTGGTGATCGCTGTTTGTCAGATTCGACCACGGCCGAGAGCACCCTCTGAATCTCATACGCATCGGCAAAATCAGCAAGGGGCACCACTGGCTCACCGCCACCGATCACGGTCAACATGTCTGCGGCCTGATTAATAAAGCTGTGTTCATATCCAAGGATATGTCCTGTAGGCCACCATGATGCCGCGTAGGGATGGTTGGCGTTGCCATCGGTGACATTAATTGTGCTCCAACCCTGCAACTCTGCCGGGAGTGTTGCGTCGTACCAATCGAGCTCATTCATACGCTCAAAATTGAATCGAATCGCTCCATTTTCACCATGAATCTCCAGACGATTTGTATTTTTATACCCCGTGGACAGACGCGATGCCTCAAATGTAGCCAGAGCACCACTCGTCATTTTGGCAATAAACAGAACGATATCATCGACTGTGCTTGCACCCTTTTTCTGACTTGTCGCCGCGCCCTTTCCAGAAATTTCACCGCCGCCGCCCTCTAGAATCACTCGCTCTTTGATCACCGTTTCCATCGTGGATCCAACCACCTCGCTGATTTCATCACCGGTGATAAACCTTACGGTGTCAATAGTATGTGCGCAGAGGTCACCCAACGCTCCGGATCCAGCCACATCACCGTCGAATCGCCACATCAGCGGTGTGTCCGGTCCGGCCCAATCTTGAAGATAGCAGCCTCGAATCTGATAAATTCGACCGAGTTTCCCTGCCGCACATAATTGATGAGCGAATGCTATTGCAGGACACCTCCGGTAATTATACCAAACAAATGTTTTTCCAGTCGCTGTCTTGGCAGCTTCCACCATCTGACGAGCATCGCTCAACGTCCCCGCCAGCGGTTTTTCACAGGCGACATGTTTTCCAGCCTCGAGTGCCGCAATCGTGTGCTCGGCATGCACATTGTTGGTGGTCACCACATCAACCAGATCAATCGCTTCAGAGTGAACAGCTGATTTCCAATCCGTTGCGCAGTGCTGCCAACCCCAACGGTCAGCAAACATTTTTAGTTCTTCCTGATTACGGGCCGCGACCGTATGCATCACAGGCTTGCACGGCAGATCAAAAAACTTATCAACCTTTAAATAAGCATTTGAATGCGCTCGGCCCATGAACTTTGTTCCAATCAGGGCGATATTACAATGGTTGATATTCGCAGTCTCAGCAGGCATCTTTAAACTCTTGGATTAGAAAAGTATTTGAATCATCCGGCGTTCCGTAAATTAATATTGTACGTCCGTCCACTTTTGCTCCCGATTGCTCTGGATAATCGCGTCGCAGATTGCCATCTCCTTATGGCCATCAACAAACGTACTCCAATCAGGATTGTCCGGCATTTGCCCCTTCTCGACCGCACGATACACATTACGAAATAAATTCTTAGGGCCATCAGGGTAGGCTTCGGGATGACCACCGGGATAATGGGCATACTCTTTGGCACCCTCGTGCAATAAGGATGGATCTTTGACCAAGATTTCATTCGCTTTT
>CAJXFK010000046.1 GCA_913052575.1 uncultured Planctomycetaceae bacterium | reverse complement strand
TCGCGTCTCATACACTGGCTTGCACACCGTGTAAGGGATCGTTCTTGTTCGATTTTCCCAGACTGGCTTGCACACTGTGTATTCGATATCTCGGAAACACTGCTCTTTCTCATAGCGGATGCATTTAATTTCCCTCTGCTCCGTAACCTTTTCACACACGGTTTTGTAACAGGTGTACTGTTTCTTCTCGTAGACAATATCCTTCACGAGCCGAGGTTCGCAGCATGATGAAGCTGCACACGATGGTTCAATCTTTTCACAGTGCGTGCAGTTCTTACGGGCTCTTACAAAACTTACTGATGACGCTTTCGTTTTTGTGCTTTGATAGGTAGCTAAACCGCAATAAGCAGCATCCGCGGCCTTTCCACTTAACAACCCCATTGCTATCAACAGCATGGCAGAGACAAAAATTTTCTTCATAATGCTTTCTCTCGCTCTACGATTCCGTAAGAAACTAATCCGCACTTCTCAAATGCCCAGCAGGCACTAACTGATATAACCAGTGGATAACTAGCTAGTACCCTTTAAACTTCGCCCACAAACTCTGCGCAGGATGATTTCTTTTCCGGATCGTTGTATTTTTTCTATTGTCTCTGGGGCATTACAATCGTTACATCCGGACATTGCACTCGAATAATTTGCGATAGTCCGTTCCCTCCGGGTAGAGTCGATAATATTGCAACGGGGTCTGGCAGATATTTCATGGTGACTGAAGACACAAATGAACGACCGCACGAGATGCCTTCGGACGCCACTGTCCCGAAGGTCGTTGTCAGCAGGCTCAGCCTCTATCTTCGAGAATTGCAACGGCTACAAAGTGCGGGCAAGGACACCATCTCTTCGAGCCAGCTTGGCACTCTTCTTGGGTTTAGTGATGCACAGGTAAGAAAAGATCTCGGATTTTTTGGACAATTCGGTTATCCGGGGGTTGGCTACCGTTGCGATGAACTCATTAGAGCCATGCGTGATATCTTAGGAACAAACCAATCCTGGCCGGTCGTTATGATCGGAGCAGGTAATCTCGGCCAGGCGCTTCTTGGATATAAAGGTTTTGGACAACAGAATTTTTCGATCGAAGCAGCGTTCGATGCAGATACAAAAAAAATTGGTACCGTCATACAGGGTATTCGAATTCAACCCCTTGGTGAATTGCCCCAAACTGTCAGCACAAAGGGAATTCGACTTGGGATGGTTGTTGTCCCTGCTAGTCAGGCGCAAGAAGCGGCTAATGATCTCGTAAAAGCTGGCATTGAGGGGATTGTTAATTTTGCTCCTGTAACACTGACGCTTCCATCAGAAGTACAAGAAGTCGCAGTAGACCTTGCGATAGAATTGGAACAACTTTCTTTTGCCGTAACGAGTATTCTAAATCGTCCAGCAAATCAGGTTCCTCATTCTCATGCAACCCCGACAAAACCAACTGCAATAAACCCACAGCATCGTGATTAGGGTTGTTCTTTTCTGGAGAATTAGATTTTGTTCACGCGTGCATTGCTACTTTCACATTTATTGAAACGATAAACGCCGAATATTTAAATCGTTTCCGTCCTTGTCAAAGCAATTTTAAACATCTCAAACGAAAAGATATTGGGCTACAGCAGAGTTGTAAAAAAACGCTATACTATGACAACTTCACTACCCGGTGGTGTAACGGTAGCACAAGGGTTTTTGGTACCCTTAGTCAAGGTTCAAATCCTTGCCGGGTAGCTTCGTCGATTGGCCGCCGAATACCGGAGTCTTGTTCTTAACATTGTTGAGTGACTCAGAAGACTCTACATCAGAATTTACTACCCGGTTTTTATCTGGTCCTCGACCGCTCGGCTGCAAGCTACTGTCTGCGCGTTTCGATTTCTTACGCTTATCAAGACTTCCCGGGCCAGCTCCATTGGCAATAATAAATAGCATCGTGCCACTGAGCGCTAAGTTTTTTAAAAATTGAATCATTTCAGCTGGCTGCTGATCAGACTCGGCATTCCAAAAATCATGGAAATAGTAGGTTGCCGCAAGCAAAAACAGAAGCAACATAAAAGCACCAAGACGAGCTTTAAAACCAATAGCTACCGAGATTCCCCCAACAATCAAAAAAACGATTGCACCGGACAGTAAATACTTATGAGCTGGTATTCCCAGAATTATATTTTGAGGCATACCTTTTGATGCCATGACTTCGGCAACGCTACTGAAATTCCAAATCTTGTTCCCCAGGGCACTGAGCAAAAAGATAACCGCTATCATCAGCCTGCCTACACAGGCAAGAATACCTTGAATAATTCCCACACTACACCTCCGGAAGAATTGTGAGTCTCACCTATTATTCACAACACAGGTCAAAACACGCAACCTGGGACGTTTGTCAAAGAACGTCCTCGATCACCAAACCTGAATCGGGTTCCAACCGATAGTTTACCAATGCTTTCTCGACTTCTACTCTTTCTCGGCATAGGGCGGTGAGTGAGCGAAGAACGACATCTGAATCTGTTTTCCCCAAGTCACATTTATTGTTCATAATCTTTTCGTAGTTGGATTGGGCAACGTATGTAACCGCGGCCCCAAGATTCAAGCTTCCGCCCAACTGCTTGAGTTCGTCTCCAAGTCTATTGCGAGCAAAATCACTATGGCTAGAGTGTTTTGAAGAGTTGCTGTGTTGAGCGTGATCACTCGGCTACATCTCGCCCACAACCTCTCGTGTGAAAGTCTTCCTCAACCTTTTTAAGACATCTTTGAAGTCCTTTGGAAGTGGCGATTCAAAGCAAATTTCCTCACCCGTTACTGGGTGAACAAATCCTAATTCAGCAGCATGTAAGGCCACTCGTGGTGCCAGCGACTGGTCTTTCAATGTCGAGCCTCGTGGCGCCGTGTAGACACGCTCACCGCAAATTGGGTGCCCGCTTTCAGCAAGATGAATTCGTATTTGATGTGTTCTCCCCGTCTCAAGACGACACTGGACGAGGGTATATTCATTACCGAAATGTTCACATGGCTGAACGTGTGTTAAGGCGTGTTTTCCCTTGCCATCATCTGCAGAACCCCTACGTCCATCACCGCGATCACGTACGAGACTTGAAATAATTGTGCCTTTGCCAACTCGACCAACGGCGAGGGCCAAGTATTTTCTTTGCGTCGTATGCTGTCGGAATTGCTCTGCCAAGATTCTTCCTGCAGGTACAGTCCTAGCAAATACCAGAAGGCCACTTGTTTCTCGATCAATTCGATGAACAGATCGAATCGGACCAGAGCGATGCAGTCTCTCTTTTTTTGCCCCACTGCTTTTTTTATATTTCCCTCCAGCTTTCAGAAAGCGTCCGATCACAGTTGGCAAGAGTTCATCAAGGGTTGGCTGCAATTGGCGGCGTCGAGTGGGCCACCCGGCTTCCTCATGGTGCCTCGTTGTTGTCATACCAGCAGGCTTTTCAACAACAACAACCTGATCGTCAAGGAACACGATTTTGACATCCTCAGAACCAGGTGGCGCAGCAGCAGGGACATCAAGAAATTTAACAACTTCACCAGTTTTTAAACGTCTTGCAGCATCGACACAAATATTTCCATGAACCGTGATACGTCGATTACGAATCCACCGTTCTGCAACTGCCCAGCTCGTTCCAGCGATTTGCTGCCGCAGGTAAGATGCAAGGGTGCATCCATCTGCGTCATCATTCACGTGAAAAACTTGTCCGATTCCGTGCTTCACCATGGATACCTAACATTCCGAAAAGTATGGGTATCACTTAAAAGTAATACCTACGAATAGCAATAAATTTTGCTCCATAAAACTATGAGAAATGAGCGCCGTCTAAATACATGCCTCTCAATCTTACATTTAGCACGCTACCGTCCTAAGGGGCTTCTCCTCGAATGATGCAAAAACAGGTGAACTAAAGCGGCCCAACCACCACCCGCTTGACCCGAAAAAACCTAGTTTTAAACTCAATTCATTAATTCATGTGGTGGTTTTGTAACTGCCCTAAAAAAATTCTCTAAGTAAAGGGATTCCAGCGTGCCCGGAACCTGTGTCATCGGTTTGCAGTGGGGTGATGAGGCCAAGGGCAAACTTGTCGACATCCTGACAGAAAATCACAATGTTGTCGCTCGATATCAAGGTGGCGCGAATGCTGGGCATACGGTGGTATCAGATGGCGAAACATGGAAGCTCTCTCTGATTCCAAGTGGTATCTTGCGTGACAATGTTACGTGTGTGGTGACCGGTGGCGTTGTTCTAGATCCAGCAAGTGCAATTCGTGAAATTGACATGCTTGAGTCACGGGGTGTTCGCGTCACTGATAAGTTGCGATTAAGTGATCGAGCCCATGTTGTCTTCCCATGGCATGTGATTGAGGATGGTATTCTCAACGGAAGCCTTTCAAGTGGCGAATCAATCGGAACAACAGGAAGAGGAATTGGCCCCTGCTATCGAGATAAAGTCGGTCGGTCACTGGCTATTCGACTTGGTGATCTCTATCGCTCAGACTTCCGTTCAACGTTTAATCACATTATTGAAGTCAAGCGACGATTTCTTGAAGCAAGTCAACCAGCTGGTAGCAACGTCATCGAACTTGATGGGGACAAGATTTTTGATCAATACCAGGGTTATGCAGAAAGACTCCGTGACTACGTAGGCGAAACAACAAATTACCTTTTAGATTGTGTTGAGAGTGGTAAGCCGGTTCTATTCGAAGGTGCACAAGGTGCACTACTCGACATCGACCACGGTACTTTTCCATTTGTCACGAGCAGCAACTCTTCTGGCGTTGGTGTTTCGAGTGGTTCGGGTGTTCCGGGACGATGGATCACGCGAACTATTGGTGTTCTGAAGGCATATTCTACGCGAGTTGGAGGTGGTCCTCTTCCAACTGAACAAGACAATGATGTGGGAAAACACCTTCAACAACGTGGCAACGAGTTTGGTACTGTGACTCAACGACCACGACGCTGTGGCTGGTTTGATGCAGTTGCCACTCGGTATTCTGCACGACTTTCAGGCGCTGATGAACTTGCCGTCATGCTTCTCGATGTTCTTGCTGAACTCGATGAAGTCAAAATCTGTACTGGCTATCGAATAAATGGAACTGTAGTGGATCAGTTTCCTAGCCAGATTGATGATTTGAAAAATGCGGAACCAATTTACGAGATACTTCCTGGTTGGCAAGAAGATTTGACTGGTGCTCGTAATGAATCTGATCTACCGGCAAATGCCATTGGGTACATAGATCGGATTGGAGAACTTCTTGGTCGGCCGGTGACAATCGTTTCAGTTGGGCCTGATCGAGAGCAAACTATTTTCCGGACCGACCGCACGAAGCCCGCACCATGTCCTCCAAATACCCAACAGGAACGAGCGACGGTGTGAACAACTCTGTTGCCACCCGGTCCATAACAGAAGTGCCTCGGATAGCAGGTCAACAGCAGGCTATATCGACGAATAGGCCACTGCCACAGCACATTGCCGTGATCATGGATGGCAATGGTCGCTGGGCTGAGAAAAGAAATCTTCCGCGCATTGAAGGTCACAGACAAGGTGTTACAAGTGTTCGTAAGGTGACTGAACATGCCGCGAGGCGGGGCATTGAACAACTGACCCTCTATTGCCTATCGAGTGAAAATTGGCAGCGGCCCCAAGCTGAACTCGATTTCCTCATGCTCCTTCTCGAACAGTACATGGTTGAAGAGCGATCCCTCCTGATGCGTGAACGCATTCGCCTCGTGATGATTGGGAGGCGCGACGGTTTGCCTAACAGGACTCTCGCTGCTATCGACGAAACGGTAGATTTATGTAGCAAAAATGACGGCATGCGACTTTGTCTGGCGGTGAACTATGGGGGACGGGCTGAAATTGTTGAAGCCGCGAAAACGCTTGCCCATCAAGTTGCGTCTGGGCAACTCCATCCAGATGAAATAGATGAGAGTAGCATTGAATCTCAGTTGGAGACGAACGGCATGCCCGACCCAGACCTTCTCATTCGAACTGCTGGTGAAATGAGAATCAGTAATTTCCTACTATGGCAGATGAGCTATGCAGAATTCTGGGTGACATCAGACCTCTGGCCTGATTTCACCGAGGGGCATCTTGACCAGGCAATCGAAGCTTTCCAATCACGTGAGCGACGATTCGGGGGCCTTGCTTCATCATGAAGAAAGAACCAAGCCGCTTTGCAACAATAGGTTCGCGAGTAATCGTCTCAAGTAGTCTTATTACTTGCTTTGCCGCATTAACCTGGGCTGACGCTACCGGGTTCCTTGGTGGACTCCCCGGCTGGTGGCTGCTTCCCGTTCTAATTCTCTTAGCTGTTGGCGGAGTCAACGAGTTTCTTGGACTCTATGCCGACCGACACGTCCAACTCAAGGGAGGACTACTCCGCATAGGCGTCGTTGGGATCTTTTTGTCCGTTGCTATAGGCACTCAAGCCATGGTTTCTGCTACGGGAGACACTGCTCCCGTAGCAGCCCTCAGCTGGTCTGCTCTAGCTGCAACAGCTGCTATTGGTTTACTCTTTGTTCAAGAAATCCTACTTGCTCGCACCGGCAGCCAATCTCTTGACCGATTAGCGGCTAGTGTTTTTGTACTGACGTACTTAGGTTTCCCTATGGCCTTCATGGTGGGATTACGGCTTGTCAATCTCTCAAATCTAGGCTTGGAGCAAACGACTCCAAAATACTTTGGAATCATTCCGTTGCTAAGTCTTATCGCAGTTGTCAAAGCTGGTGACATTTCTGCATATCTCATCGGATCTGCTTTTGGCAGAATCCCATTAGCGCCAAAACTTAGCCCGGGGAAAACCTTGGAGGGTACCTTTGCGTCATTGGCTGGCTCGCTTTTCACAGCGTGGCTGATCCTACAATCTTCAATCATATATAGAGATGAATTACCGCTACAGCCTCTTGGTGGATGGCTTGTCTTCGGATTATTGGTCGGACTTGCTGGCATGATTGGTGATCTTGCAGAGTCGTTCATCAAGCGAGAGTTCAAGACCAAGGACTCCGGCAGGGCCTTAGGGGGCCTAGGCGGAACACTCGACCTGATTGACTCACTACTCTTTGCTGCACCCGTTGCGTGGTTTCTCTGGGTGAATGCCCTCTAGGTAAAAAACCGTTTTTTAAGGCTTACGGCGGGGTTTTTTTCAATAATTCGCCATTTCCGACCAAACCCCTTGGGAACGATTCTCCTAGCAGAGTATTATATAGGAGTAGCTCGACAATAGTTTGGCTTCTGCTTGTCTGTCACGTGACGGATGCACACTTTCCTCGAGGCCATCAACCCATACTCGTTTGATGGACTTTGATGTCTCGTTCAACGATTGCGGTAGTCGATTCGAAGCGGCTCTTGGAACTTTTCGGGCCCCGTGATCAACACCTCCGAAAAATAAGAAGTGCTCTGGATGTAGAAATTTCTGCCCGAGATGGAGAAATTCATATCGAGGGAGAAGATGTAGCTGTCCACAGAGCAGCACAGATCTTTGAATCTCTCGATCAATCTCTTCGGACTGACGGTATCGTTACGGACCAGATTGTTGAACGATTACTCAGTGGGAATAGCACTTCTGAAAAATCGATGCATCAGGAATCGATTGAAGTCCATCGCCCCGGTGGCCGTATAGTTCCTAGATCATCAGGCCAGGCTAATTATGTACGTGCTATTCGGCAATCTGATGTTGTTTTTTGCGAGGGGCCAGCCGGTTGCGGTAAAACTTTTTTAGCGGTTGCAATGGCTGTGTCTGCTCTTCGCGAACAACATGTCACTAAGATTGTGCTTGTGCGTCCAGCTGTCGAGGCTGGAGAAAGCCTTGGCTTTCTTCCAGGCGACCTTCAAGCAAAAATTGATCCATATCTTCGTCCTTTACTCGATGCTCTTCGAGAAATGATGGACTTTGATTTATTAAAGAAACTTACAGAGCAAGATGTCATTGAAATGATTCCGCTTGCGTACATGCGAGGTAGAACATTGAATCAAGCCTTTATCATTTTGGATGAAGCACAGAACACAACTGTTGCTCAAATGAAAATGTTTCTAACCCGCCTTGGTGTAGGGTCAAAAATGGTGATTTCGGGGGACACGACACAGATTGATCTCCCTTCAAACCGCAAAAGTGGACTTATTGATGCAATGGAACGACTCGGTGAGGTTTCCGGATGCCACCGGATTAGTCTTGGAGGCGGTGATATTGTTCGGCATCCTCTTGTTCAGCGCATTGTCGAAGCTTACGAGGAATAATGAGATAGTTCATTTCTTCATTCAAAAACGAAAGACTATTTAATAAACAACGATGAGTATTGCCCCGTCGTCATTTCGCCGCCGCATTCGTCGAGCCTCTTCAATGGAAGGTCCGCAGAGTTTCTGGGGACGACTCCTCGAGACAATCTCTCGCTCTGAGGTTCTCGTACGCCTTGGTCTGTGCCTTCTGGCTGCATTATTTCTATTAATTTTACTTCGTGGATGGTCACAACCATTCGCATTCAGACTCGGATCTGTTGCTCCCCGAGGCGTTGTGGCCCGAGTTGCATTTGAGAAGCCCGATCTCGCGAGAACTCGTGCGGCACAACAGCGGGCAACGTCACAGGTCCGTGTCGTTTACATCCAAGACCGATCTCCCATGGTTCGTATTCGTGACGGACTTAAAAATCGTGTGGCTGAAATTGCTGCAGCAGAAACTTTGGCTGGTGTATCACGTGCTGCGTGGCTTGAGTTCGCGCCAGAAACAGCAGCAGTTCTTGAGAGACTTCCGGTACCAGCCCCAGGGACGGTTGTGAAACCTGCCGAGCCACCAATAGCTCCGGAGCCACCTGATTTCTCAACACAAGAAGAATCGCTTAATGATAAGCCTGCCTTGTCTCTGGAATCACCAAGTCCAAGTCAGGGAGCAACGGACGGTAAGAAGAAACCTGGTACCAGTGCATCAACGGGAGACATTGGTTTCGCCGATGATGTCATACGGGCTCAGGCACAACCCGGTATAGAATCGGAATCAGTCACAGGTGAGCAAACAAAGCAATCGAGCCCATCTGTCACAGAATTTTCACGAGAAAAGCTTCAGGCAGAACAAGCGTTCACAGCTTTTCGAAATCCAGTGAGTTCGAAAGAGAAGCTACTCGAATTCAATAAGGCAATTGATCGTGCATTTGCGTTATTAGAAACTCAAGGCGTACTGGAAAAAATTCAGCATGGTATCGATGAAGGCAGTCAGACTGAAATCGATGTACATCCACTTGGCAATACGACTGAGATGATTCGGGTTCAAGTTGCTGATGTACTGCTTGGAGAGGCCAAGATTCGTTTGAAGGCACGACTTACTGACGAATTGGGACCCGGCCCCCTTACCGATCGAGTATTCATGTGGGTTGATCCAAGGCTGACTGGTTCACTCGAAGTTGATAATGAAGCTACCTCAAAAGCAAAGAATGAAGCCGTTAGTAAAACTCCTGAACAATTCATTCGCTATGCAGCGGGCGACCTGCTGGCTCCTGCTGGTGAAGAAATTACTAACGAGCAGGTTACGCTTCTCAAACTCGAGCACGAAGAATCTCTACGGCAACAACCTGTGAGTGAACGTTTTGGTAGGGCCGCGTCACTGTTTGGATTATTCGTAGCAATGTTCACTCTTGCTGGGTTCTACCTCCACCTTCATCATCGTGATGTCATGGTTGATCTTGGCCATATCGCGACGTTGCTTGTACTCATTGTGACAACAATGGCTGCATGTGTTTTTGCCTCCGGCGATGCGTGGCATGCTGAGATATTACCTCTTTTAGTCTTCGCAATGACTGTTGCCATAGCTTACGACGAAGACCTTGCATTACTCCTTGTGGCCGAGGTTGCTCTGGTTCTTGTTGTTGGCTTGGGCCAAGGACTAGCCGATTACATAACACTAACCGCGGCTGCAGCAGCAACAATTTTTTGGATGGGTCGCATTAGGAGTCGGAGCAAATTAATCTACGTGGGTTTATGGGCTGGAGCTGTAGCCATGACGACCCAGATTGGTGCGAACCTTCTTGAAGAACATCCACTGGATTTTTACCTTCTATTTGAAGCGGCAAGGACTGGCATATGGACGCTCTTGGCAGGATTCCTTATGACCGGATTATTGCCATTTGTGGAAAAAACATTTGGTGTTCTCACCGATCTGAGTCTGCTTGAAATCGGTGATGTCGCACATCCACTTCTTCAAGAACTTGTCCGCCGGGCTCCAGGCACGTACAACCACTCGATCAACGTTGCCAGTATTGGTGAAGCTGCAGCAGACGCAATTAACGCCCGAGGACTCCTCGTACGAGTTGGGGCATACTTTCATGATGTTGGAAAAATGCTCAAGCCTGCTTATTACGTTGAAAATCAAAACAGGCAAGAAAACAGGCATGAGACGTTAGTACCTGCGATGAGTAGCCTTATCATCATTGCTCATGTGAAAGAAGGTGCTGAACTGGCTCGTCAGTACAACTTGCCTCAGCCTATCGTTGACTTGTTGTTGGAGCACCATGGCACAACGCTTGTTGAATACTTCTACCGACGTGCTGCTGAAAAATCACAAACTGATCCAAACAGTGGTAGCGTTGATGAGCAAACATTCCGCTACCCAGGACCTCGTCCAAGCACGCGAGAGTCAGCAGTCCTGATGCTTTCCGATGCTGTTGAGAGCGCCAGTCGCTCACTCACCGAACCGACACCAGCAAGAATTTCAAGCCTTGTGCACGAACTCGCTATGAAACGCCTCCTTGATGGCCAGTTTGAAGACTGTGGATTGACGCTTGAAGAGCTTCGGCTTATCGAGCAGAGCCTGGTTAAAAGTCTCACGGCTGTATATCACGGGCGAGTCAAATATCCGGATCAGAGGACAGCCTAGTGGCCGCCCAGAACCGATGTGCTACAACTCCTCTCGCAGCAGGGCAATCCTCCCTCAACAAGAAGAATGTCGTTATATGTAATCGTCAGCGGGCAACTGCAGTATGTTCAAAGAACCTTAAGTTACGGTTCATGGCTGCAATACATTCACTGAAAATATCAGAAGCCGACATTAGCCTGGCAATTGTAAATGATAAAGAGATTGCCAAACTGCACGAATTATGGCTGGGTATTCCTGGCCCAACAGATGTGCTTTCCTTCGATCTCTCTTGCCCTGAACGATCACAACACATGCTTCACAAGCATTGTGATAGTGTCCACGGTGAAATTATTGCGAGTGCTGAGACCGCTTCTCGGGAGGCTCTCTTATATCACTGGAGTCCAGACCATGAATTAACCTATTACTTTCTACATGGCCTTCTGCACCTCAATGGATATAACGACCAGACGCCATCAGAGAGGACTTCCATGCGAAGAAAAGAACGGTCGTTAATGAAAGCAATTGGGCTTCCTAGCCCACCGAGAAGACGTCCTAAAACCACTCCTGTACAACGCTAACTTTTTTATCGTTCCCGAATTATTCTTATGCCAACTGCAATTTTTTTATTAGCCATCGCAAGCCTAGCAGCACTACAATCTCGAGCAATCCGGGGGGCAAAGCGACATCAACTTCAAGAGATTTGCCGACAAAAAGGTCTGCCCGATGTCTATGAAGAACTCGTGCGAGCTAGTGAAGGAATTGCTTTTTTTGCTGCGACGGTGGTAGTTCTTGCGGGAGTAGCTTCAACGTTTTTTATATCCAAGATACTTACCACGAACGTGGCTGCCGGGCTATGGGCAATCCTCTGCTGGGTTGTGCTCGTAATCATACCGATGACGCTTACAAAGTTTGCTGGAGTGGGGATCGTTGTGACAACATGGTGGTTATGGCGTCCAATCATTCGTCTTATCACACCTGTCGCCAAATCAATTACGAAATGTGTAGCAACCATACAATGGTTGCGTGATCGAGGCAAGAATCAAGCTACTGCAGATGAATCACAGGATGAAATCCGACTGGCAATGGATGAAGCTCACCGCGAAGGACATCTTGATGAAGAGGCACGAGAAATGATTGAAGGAGTCATGGAACTCGAAGATGCTCAAGTCTCAGAAATCATGACGCCTCGAACACAAGTGATTGGTATCTCTTTAAGTTCTGCTTGGAAGGAAGCTGTTGAGGCTGCTGTCGAAAGCGGTTATTCAAGGCTACCTGTCTGGAAGTCTTCGCCAGATGACATTGTTGGAGTTCTTCATTTACGCGAAATTTTATCCGAACTGGCTCAACACCAATACGCTGCAGATGAGGGTAAACACAAAACTCCTAATATAAGTGACCTTCTTCGGCCCCCTTATTTCATTCCGGAGACCATGAGTGTCCAGTCACTTCTTCGTGACTTACAACATGGAAAATCACATATGGCCATTGTGACAGATGAATTCGGTGGGGTTTGTGGCATTGTGACAATTGAAGACGCTCTAGAAGAAATTGTTGGAGAAATCACCGACGAACACGATGAAACACTTACTGACGGGATTCTTGTACAATCCGATGATATATGCGAAACGTTAGCCACAGTTCCTATTGATGATTTAAATCAACGGATGCATTTTGTGTTACCCGAAGAAGCTGATTACGACACCATTGGAGGCTTTGCCTTTCATCTCTTTGGACGAATACCGTTAGTGGGCGAGACCATAACTTCTGATGGCGTCTCTCTCGAGATACTGGCAAGCTCAAGACGCCAAATCGATAGGCTCCGTGTCTCAAGATTACCCCAAACACCTGACTCACCATGAGTGCCGAAAAGGCTCAGGCTCTCGTGTTGCGAGCCATACCATTTGGTGAAACCAGTGCAATCATCACACTGCTGACCCGAGAGGGCGGTAAGGTGCGGGGATTGGCAAAGGGAGCGTGGCGACCCAAAAGTAAATTTGACGCCGCCCTTGACCTCCTTTCTATCTGTCAGGTACTCGTTCTACATCGTCAATCTGGCAATCTTGATCTTTTTATAGAGGCATTCCTTGAACACCGATTCCGCGTCGGGCCTCATGAAGCATCATTTGCAGCCGGACTCTACATTGCCGAACTCCTGGATTCAGTTACCGTTGATGCCGACCCACAACCTCAACTCTTTGATCTCGCCACACAAGCGATCCGACTTCTCTCTGCACCAAGACCTGGACAGAGTCAGGGCCAGCGTTCCATTCAGAGTTCCAGCTTTGTTGCAGCCCTTGTTATTCACACAGAACTGGGTGTCCTTCATCAGTTGGGCCAACTTCCATCCCTTCACCGGTGTGCAGAATGTCAAAAGCCATTGGACGGACGACGGATATCATTTGGAATGCTCGCCGGGGGAGGTCTCTGCTCACACTGCCGAAGAGGAAAGCGATCAGTTGTCTCAGTCTCTGACAAAGCAATTGATTCCCTACGACAACTTGCTGACTCATTTGACGAAAGCATCTGGGAATCTCCTGCGGATGCTCCACTCGGGGAGATTCGCGCGATTATGAATACTTTATTTGCCAATATTCTTGGATATCGTCTTAAAACCAGCCATTGGCTTGCGACTGCCTTGACCTCGTTACGCGAGAAACAACGATGAAGCGTTTAGCAAATGTGAAGATGCAGTCAATGTTCTTCATGTTGATCACTGTGTTCCCAGTTACGCTCCTCATAAGTGGTTGTGCGACACTCACGAAGCCTACATGGCCATGGAGTGACATTGATAGCGGGCAAGAAGAAAACCCTGACGATGAATCGTCCTCTGTAATTTCATCGGAGTTTGCACCGAGTAATGAAGACTTCGGTTGGAATGCTTTGAAAGGTGACACAATAAAAAGACGATTCAAAAAGATTGTTGGTCGTGGGCCAAACGAATCTGTGGCGAAAGATGCTCTCTCTGAGGGCGATGATCTGTTTGTTCAGAAAGAGTACAAAGACGCTCTCAAGAAGTATCATCGCGTAATCGACCGTTGGCCAGATTCTGCTATTGAAGAAGATGCCATGTGGCAAGTTGGGGAATGTCTTTTCTTTACTGATCAATACCCAAAGGCTGAAGATCAATACGATGCTCTAGTTAAAAAATATCCAAACACACGATATCTTGACCGCATAGCAAAACGACAGTTTGTCATTGCACAGTATTGGCTAGCTCTTGATGAGAAAAGCCATGTGCCACTGTTAATACCAAACCTAATCAATCGAAGTCGGCCTCTGTTTGACACACGAGGACGAGCTCTTAAAGCCTACGAACACGTTCGCCTGAACGACCCTCGTGGTTCACTTGCCGATGACAGCTTGATGGCACAGGCAAACGCACATTTCCTAGAGACTGAATGGCTTGATGCTGATTACTATTATTCAGTTTTACGCGCAGAGTACCCCGATAGTGATTTCCTAATGCCAGCCCATTTGTTTGCCCTTCAAGCAAAACTGCGGGCATATCAAGGTCCAGCATACGAGGGCGGCATGCTTGATGAGGCAGAGATCCTAGCTGACCAAATCCTCGTTCAATTCCCAGATCAGTTAAAAAGTGATGAAGAAGAACGAGTCATTCGCACGCGTGCTGAAATTGCGGCACAACAGGCACTGCGTCACTGGAAGAGAGCTGAATTTTATGCCAAAGGAAAACACTATTCTTCCGCTCGAATCTATTACGCGCTCATCGCCCAGGACTACCCAAAAACAATGCTTGCCCAACGTGCCCGAACGCAACTAAATGGTATCGAAGGGCTCAAGGATTTCGACGATAATCCATTTCCTACGCTTACAGCTTTTTTAAATCCAGATTCACTGAAAGAGGCTGAACTCGACGCCATGGCAGAAGCTGATGCTCTGATTGCCCGCGAGGATAGCACTGGTGAAAGCCAGCCACTCAGATGAGG
Source organism: uncultured Planctomycetaceae bacterium (assembly GCA_913052575.1). Classification (GTDB taxonomy): domain Bacteria; phylum Planctomycetota; class Planctomycetia; order Pirellulales; family UBA1268; genus UBA1268. Next base: position 6,840 of record CAJXFK010000046.1, on the reverse strand, counting down.
CTCACAATGATCCCATCCATGAAACGACGGAGCGTCTTATATGGGCTTGCCTGCCTAGTGCCAGGAGTCCTTGGATGCGCTACTTATCGGCTCGGAAACAGCACGCTCTACGCGGCAAACGTTCGTACAATCTATGTGCCACTTTTTCAATGTGACAGCTTTCGCATGACACCAGCACTTGATATTGGTGAGCGACTGACTGAAGCCGTCTGTAAAGAAATTGAGAAGAGAACCCCTTTTAAGGTTGTTGATAGTTCCGGGGCTGATAGCATTTTGACTGGACGTATTGTCGCAGATACGAAGCGAATGATGGTAGAGAGTCCAACAGATCAATCCCGAATGGTTGAGATGAATTTACAAGTCCTTGTCACATGGGCTGATCGAGGTGGAGCTGTTTTGGCTTCAGGTTCCATCCCGGTACCTGCAGCAAGTGTCGATGTTGGCCAGTCCGCTGCACTGGTTCCTGAATATGGGCGATCGGTAGTAAGCACTCAGCAAGAAGGCATTGTCAAAATGTCACAACAAATCGTTGGTTTAATGGAAGAACCGTGGTGATGAAGCCACCGCTTGAAGATCCTGTTGAATGGCGACTACGCACACGCACCATGTGTCTTCCCAAGTCAGGCGAACTTCCACTGTTCATGGGCATTGTCAATGTTACACCCGACAGCTTTTCCGATGGTGGCCAACATGACTACGTTGAAGCGGCAGTTGCACATGGGCGGTCACTCATTGAAGCTGGTGCTGACATCCTTGATATTGGCGGAGAAAGCACTCGGCCTTTTTCAGATCCAGTTGATTCTGAAGAAGAATGGCGCCGCGTTGGTGAAGTTATCCGAATTCTCTCGCACGAGTCGGATTGCCCAATATCAATTGATACATCAAAAGCCTGTGTTGCAGAAAATGCAATTTCCAATGGTGCTGAGATAATCAATGACGTCACAGGGCTCGAAGGCGACCCTGCAATGATTACAATTGGCGTTGAGACTGGTGCTGGAATTTGTGCCATGCATATGCAAGGCAGACCAAAGACCATGCAGATAAAGCCCGAGTACGAAAACGTAGTAGAAGAAATTTATTCGTATCTTGAAGAACGAAGAAACGGATTAGTCGCGGCAGGCATGTGCCCTCATTCTATCTGTCTTGATCCCGGTATCGGATTTGGGAAAACTCACACCCATAATATTGAACTCATGCAAAAGGCCTCGAGGTTTCTTGATCTTGGATGCCCTATTCTTGTTGGACATTCCCGCAAAGGGTTTCTTGGAAAATTAATAAAACACACGCTCAACAGAGACGGATCAACTCACGAACGTGATATCGCAACAGCTGCTTCAGCCTGCAGCCTTGCTGATCAGGGCATACACATACTACGAGTCCATGATGTCGCAACAGTGCGACTTGCTCTCACTGCCTATGCGTCAAGCAAGAAAAAAGTATCTCAGCTATAAAGTCATGGCATTACGAGCAATGTCAACACATTGCCGAATGTCATTCAGTGGATTCTCTGGATTTTTTTCATATTCCAGCGAAAGTGCTCCATCGTCTGGAAAACCAACCTGAGCGAGCGCAACAAAGACAGCCGGTACATCGAGATGACCTTTTCCGAGAATAACACCCTCTGATTTTTTTTGCATTTGAGCAAAATCTTTCAGGTGTATTCCATACAGCCTACCTTTTAAGAGCCGGATGACTTCTACTGGCCGTTCCGCTGATCGGATGTAGTGCCCTAGATCTGCACACGCACCGATGCGTGAGTCCCGATTTTCAATCGCTCGTAAAACATCAATAACTTTATTATACCGATGCCCCGGGCCGTGATTATGAATACCTACACGGATATCAAATTCTTTTACTAACTCTTCGAGACTATCAAATGATTCAGGTGCCGGATCTGCTGTAAGTGTTTTTATTCTTGCCTGCTTCGCAAAAGTGAAGACCTTTCTGTTTGCCTCACGATCGGCAGTAAACTTATTAACCCCATGAGCAGAAATCAGAAGCCCGTGGTCTCTAACTTTTTGAAGCACGGCCTTAATTTCTGAGGCACTATCTGTGACCGGAAACATCCTCGGATAGAACTCAATGGCATCAAACCCTAATTCTTTTGTATGGCGAAGAGCATCATCGAGCGAATACTTTCTAAGAGAAAATGCTTGGATACCAAGAGTGAATTTGGCTTTTAGCGACGCAGCACGAGCAAGCGGAACGCCTACAACACCTGCTGCGGCCGATACAAAAAAGGCCCGACGGCTTTGGGTAAACATAAACCAACTCCTCGTTGTAGTTTTAATCCGAAGTACACTGGGTTTTTGACATATATGCTGACCAAGACCCTTGATTGCGATAGCATACAATCTCAGAAGACTTTTCATCTGCAAGATAAATTTATTACATCGACTTTGAAGAGCCACATCATGCCCGACATTTCCGCAGCATCTACAACAAACCGTAAAAACTATTGCCGTCGGACTGCTGAAAAGAGCCGTATCGCTGCGATAGAACTTGCAACAAGTTCAAGCCAGCAGCGAGCGGCATGTCTCCATGCAGCCGCAGATGCAATCCGTGCAGACAAAACTGAAATCCTGAAGGCGAATGCCCAAGATATTGTGAATGCTCCCCATTTTGGTCTCACGGAAGCTGCCACCGACAGACTTCGCCTGGATAGCCAACGGATTGAAGATATTGCCACTGGAGTGGAAGTCGTCGCTGGCCTGCCAGATCCAGTTGGAGAACTTATTGAAACATCGACACAACCAAATGGTCTTCAAATTCGTAAAATTCGCGTTCCTCTTGGGGTCATCTTTTTTGTATATGAATCACGTCCGAATGTGACAGCTGATGCAGCAGCAGTAGCAATAGCTTCAGGAAATGCTGTCATCTTACGTGGTGGGAAAGAAGCTGCTCATTCGAGCAAAAGAATTGTTGAGAGTATTCGCCAAGCCATTACTGCAAGTGGTTTACCAACTGATTGTGTTCAGCTCGTCGACATTGCAGATCGTGAGGCAGTTGGCGAATTTCTCCAATTCGACGACTTGATTGATCTTGCGATTCCCAGGGGTGGAGAAAGCCTCATTCGACGAGTTTGTTCCGAGGCACAAATGCCCGTATTGAAACATTTCAGTGGGAACTGCCATGTATATGTAGATAAAACTGCCGATCTTGATATGGCAGAAAAGATTTTAATCAATGCCAAGTGCCAGAGAATGGGCGTCTGTAATGCAGCAGAATCTCTCCTTGTACACAGAAATATTGCGGAGGAATATCTTCCTCGTGTGGCTGATCAGCTCCAAGCTCACGGTGTTGAGATTGTTGGTGACGATGAAACTTGCAGAATTCTTCCAGGGGTCGGCCGTGCAACAGAAGAAGATTTTGCAATGGAATTTCTAGGGCCGAAACTTTCGGTAGCTATTGTTCGTTCAATTGATGAAGCTATTGATCACATTAATCGCTTTGGTTCTCGACACACTGACGCTATCGTGACCTCCGAAGATGCTACGGCTGAACGATTTGCGGCTCGGGTCGATACTGCAGTAGTCCTTGTTAATGCGAGCACTCGATTCAACGATGGTGGTGAACTTGGAATAGGTGCTGAAATTGGAATTTCAACTGATAAGCTTCACGCCCGAGGTCCCTGTGGTCCAAGAGAGTTGACTACATACAAATATGTTGTGACGGGAAACGGTCAGACCAAAGGGTAATATCAGAATTTAATTGGAGGATTTAATGAATCTAAGAAATATCCAACTGCGTCGGCAGCACCTTATTGCGGTTGCTCTGGTTCTTGTCACAACCACGTCCTCATTCGTTCTCTTTGGGCAGGGACCTCCCCGCATGCGAAAGCATCAAGTCACTAAAGCTGCGGCCCTTGTACTCGTTCCAGCCAACAAGAAACCACTTACATCGAACCGTGTTCGAATAACTGAAAAAGATGGATTTCGTGTTATTGAGTCAAATGATATTCCGAAGCATACCGTTGGCGAATTCCCAAATAGAGGAAATCCGAATGCCATTGCCCCGCAGAGTTGGACCATTCGTATTCCACTACATCCGGTCGCCAATAAAAAGGCAACGTCACTTCATCTACGTACCGAGCGAGGTCCACCGAATATGCCATTTGGCATTGGTGTGAATGGTGTACTTTTTGAGCCTGGGACAGCAGAATTCTGGATGGGAAATCGGGGGGCCGACTGGAACTACGAAGCACTTGGAGGAGCTGTTCGTCTTGGACTTGATTCAAATCATGCACATGTCCAGCCTGGTGGTATGTACCACTACCACGGCATTCCTACAGGATTACTGAATGAACTTGGTTTTCCTGAGAATGAACATCAGCCAGAAAAGCATTCACCGCTTATTGGTTGGGCTGCAGACGGATTCCCTGTGTATTACGCCTATGGTTACAGTCAGCCAGATGACCCAAAAAGTATGATTACGAAACTCGTCACCGGCTTTCAGCTCAGAGAAGGGATTCGACCAAGCGGCAGCAACAGTCCTGGTGGCCGATATGACGGGGCCTTTATCCAAGATTATGAATTTTCTCAAGACAAGGGTGATCTTGATGAGTGCAATGGAAGATTCTGCGTGACTCCTGAATTTCCCGAAGGCACATATGCCTATTTTCTTACAGATGCTTGGCCTGTGATTCCCCGCGCGTTCCGTGGAACTCCGGTTTTGTTAAAGGAAAGAGGACACGGTACACACCGGAGGCCGGCTCGTTAAAAAGCGAGTCCAGTACCGTCGATCGAGGCTTCTGCTTCGAGACATTCAAAGCCCACAATGAGCGCGCACAGCCTGTGGCACACCGATGTCAATCACCTGAACTTTACCAATATACCGATTGGCATCAGTGGCATGAAAACCTTGCTTTGATGCAACAAAGGTCAATGTTGTATCTGCGCGAATACAGTTTCCGTCGGTTGCTCCATGGTCGCAATCAAAGCCTGATGGCACATCAATAGCGATGATGAAAGGCCGTGGTGTAATTTTCATTCGCTCAGCAATTGAATCGATCGCATTCTTGGAATCGCCTCGTATCGCACCACTTCCACCAGTTCCAAGGATTGCATCGATGACACATGTTGCTGACGCCAAGACCGACTGCCAACATTCCTCCGGTGCACCAACAAGACACAATACTTCTATTCCAGACTGAGTAACAATTTTGAAATTCGTGAGTGAATCTCCCTTGAGACGGTTCGGGGGTGCCGCTAACACGACCCTCACTCGGGCCCCTGTAAGTTCCAAGTATCTCGCAATAACAAACCCATCTCCACCGTTGTTTCCAGGCCCAACAACCACCACAAAGTCCTGTTCTGATACTGAATCAAAGTTAGCGATAATTGCTTCACTCGCATTACGGCCAGCATTCTCCATGAGGACAATTCCGGGCACGGAATAGTCTTCTATGGCCATCCTGTCAACTTCACGCACTTGGGCTCGACTGATCGCCAGCATGTGTTTTCTCCAAAGAGACTCTTCTCAAGAAGCCATGTTAATACGTCAAAAAAGATATGTCAGACCTGAAAATTGTTTGTTTTACGGCAGACGAACCATGCTGGTTTTCGAGGCAGTTAAGACTGCTATGATCAAAGGTGTTGCAACTACTTTCAAAAGTTTTCGCAGTTCGACAATTCGAATCGAAAAGGAGTTTCGGCGTGGCACAAGCAGCCCTTGCACTTGAAGATGGCACATTCTTTTTAGGTGAATCATTTGGACACCAGGGAACAGTAACTGGTGAAGTCTGTTTCAATACCTCAATGACTGGATACCAGGAAATTCTCACTGACCCGAGCTATCGTGGCCAGATCCTAACGATGACTGCGCCGCAAATTGGTAACTATGGAATCAATCCCAAAGATGTCGAAAGCGGCCATCTTCAAATGGCCGGTTTCGTTGTACGAGAAGCGAGCCGAATGGCAAGTAATTTCACTGCAACTGGAACACTTGATGAGTATTTGAGACAGGCAGGTATTGTTGGCATCAGTGGCATCGACACGAGAGCTCTTGTTCGCCACATTCGGATCGAGGGAGCGATGACCGGAGTTGTGTCAACAGACATCCTTGATGAAAAAAAACTTGTACGGACAGCTCGAGAAGCACCTAAACTTGTTGGACGTGATCTTGTCCAAGAAGTGATGCCTACCGAAATAAGCCAATGGGATGAAGAGCTTGCGGCTGACGGAACACCACTGCGTCAACCAACCGAGGGCGGGGAATTTCTGCCGTTACCACAACACACCATAGAAAAACATGTTGTAGCACTCGACTTTGGTATGAAATGGAACATTGCAAGGCACCTTACATCAAAGGGCTGCAAAGTAACCATCGTACCCGGTAACACAACTGCTCAAGAAGTTCTCAAGCTGAAACCAGACGGTGTTTTCTTAAGTAATGGACCGGGTGATCCTGAAATGGTCGATTACGGTGTATCAACAGTCCGAGATTTAGTCGGTCAGGTGCCAATTTTTGGAATCTGTCTAGGACACCAACTACTAGCTCAAGCATGTGGTGCAAAAACATTCAAACTCAAATTTGGTCATCGCGGTGCAAACCAACCTGTTCTTGATATTGAAACCGGTCGTGTTGAAATTACATCACAGAATCATGGGTTTGCTGTAGAAGAGGAAACACTCCCTTCGACCCTTGAAGTCACACATAGAAACCTTAATGATGGCACAATTGAGGGCATTCGCCACAAAACAGAAGCTGCTGCCAGTGTTCAGTATCATCCCGAAGCGGCAGCAGGCCCTCACGATTCCTCCCCTCTTTTTCTGCGGTTTCGTGAAATGCTAGACGCCTAATCAAAAGCAGGATCGCAACACTTCCTCACCGCTTTCTGGG
>CAJXFK010000045.1 GCA_913052575.1 uncultured Planctomycetaceae bacterium | reverse complement strand
CTTGAACGGGCTCACCGTTCATCGAAATCCCAGCAAGTGTGCCTTCAGTATCTGAAGCTAAACGAACTTGGATTGGTGGCAACTGGAGGTCATCAAGAGGCTCTGCAGATGACTTCCCAAGTGGCATACGAACATCAAAATCGCCCTCCGGTGCAATAATATTAAATGTCAACATAAAAAATATCATCAACTGAAAAACGACGTCTATCATGGGAGTCATGTTGACCTCCACTTTTTCAAGTCGTCGACGAGGAAGGGTAGGGTGCATCTTTCAGTCTGGCTTATAAAGGGCACGAAGAGCAAATTGCTGAAATCCTAGCTCTTGGCAGATTTGTATCACACGCTGGACATCACCAGCATTCGCGCGACCATCTGCCCGAACTATTACAGTCGCTTGCTCCGGGTTTTTATCTGCCGCGAGAATAATATCTCGCTCTCTCTGTAATGAACCACCTATTTCATCAACTGGAACAATTTCACCTGCATATAAAACACCTCCATTTGCCATCAACTGCATTGTAATAGGCGTTTCAACAACTCCCTCAGCAGGTTTAGCCAACTGACTGGCAGGGAGTTGAATCCGTTCATCCTGCTCCGCTTCACTGAAATTCAGCACAAACATGAAGAAGGTGATTAATTGGAATGTAACGTCGATCATGGGCGTCATATCATTCTCAGTTATCGCTGGACCGTTACTTTTCCGTATCACTGCAAAAATTCCTGTCGTTTACCTGTTCTTATTCAACGCTGACCTACTTTTGTGCTAACGGCACTTTTGAAATAAGACGAATGGCTTCAGCATCAACGTCACTATTAAGTTGCTCCAGCCAATTTCGAAACAAGTTAAAGCAGGCGACGGCAGGAATAGCCAGCCAGAGACCAATGAGCGTTGTTACAAGTGCCTGGGAAATACCACTTGCCAACTCGTGGTGTTTCGGCTGGGTTGCCGACTGAGCAATCACAGTAAATGCACTCACCATACCACTTACCGTCCCCAACAAACCAAACATGGGTGACAAAGAACCAATAAGCGATACATAACTTATCTTGTGCTCGAGTTGCATTGCTTCTTCAGCTTGCGTTTCACGCATTGCGTCAAATGCTTGCTGCCGACTAACTTGCAATTTAACGAGCCCTACAGAAAGCACTCGACCTAGATAAGAATCATCAGACTTCGCCAATTCGTACGCCTGCTGAAATTCTTTTTTGTCCAGATGTAGTTCGAATCCTTCAATCAATTCTGGTGGCATAAGAACCGTACGACGCAACTGCAAGAAACACATTACAAGTAATGCGACAAGTGCGAAAGAAAGAGCTACAAAAACGATAACAAACGTGACACCAAGCGCTTTTATATAATAAACAAGTAAATTATCAGGTGCGTTTGGAGAAAGATCCTTACCGTCTGTCCCTGAATCTGTTGTTGGAATCAATGGCTGAACGAGTGCCGGCTCACTCTCCGCAACAATTTCAGTCCCAGTTTCCGGGACAGCGGGCTGACCTTCTTCGCCAACCTGAGCCATCACGATCGCTGACCAAAGAAAGACACTACCAACAACGATATTCCTGCCCTGAAACCGCATGTGATTCCTTAAAAACTCCATCTTATAAACATCCTTGCTTTCTGGCACATTAGCCCGAATCACGCACCTTTTGAATTATTATTCTTAAAAAAGTTCCCTATGGAAAATAGTCCTAGTATTACGTGTTGTACTCAATGATTATCAAACATGCTACGTGGATTTACTCTGGAGACGAATCGAACTGTGTTGCTGCTTCGTTCTCTGGATAGCTGTTGACTAGCTTTTCTCTGGCCTCGGCCGCGCGACGAGGATAGCCCCCTCGCGTCCACAATTCAATTAGTTGCAAGAGGGACTCGGCGTGAATATTCGGATCTGTGTTATAGACCAAATCAACCGTTAAGTACGCAATCAAAGCTTCTTGATTCTTCCCCGTTTCAATGAATGATTGACCCAGAACGCTATACGCTTTACCCAACAACTCTTCTGCTGAGGAAACAGGTACTTCCTCAGGAAATTCTCGTAGAAGCATTTCTTGAATACATAAAACCGCCTCATCAGAACGACGCAACGCAATAAGACTAGTTGCCTGATCGAGACACGCTGCCATCTTTTCTTGCTCTACACCATTGAGGTCAAGATTCTCCGACTGCACTTTTTCAAATGTACGAATTGCCTCGAGATGACGGTCTTCAGACGCTAAGACATTACCACTAAGCCTCCTTGCTCGAAGTGCTATCAGCGGCGGTCCTTCTATCATTTTGTCATAAAACTCTTGTGCCTTATCAGCTCGCCCCTGTGCAACTTCGAGATCTCCAGCTAACTCAAGTAGCTCGTAGTGGTGAATCGAACGCGTGAACTGGTCAATTACCTTCTCCACACGACGTAAAGAAGAAGGGATTCCATCGGCTGTTTCCATTGCTATGCGTCCGGCTGCCACCGCTTGCACATACGCATATTCACCACGAACCGCTACCGAGCTTTCCTCTATCTGATTCTCATTTATTTTTTCCACAGCATGAAGTGCAGCTTCAAATTCTTTTTTTACAAGCCGACGCTTTGCCTCAATAAGTTCCTGTGGCTCTTCATCGAACTGAATCATCAAAATGTCTGAAACATTAATTTCCTGGAGATCAGCTGTAGAACCTCTTCGGAGTAAACGCACAGCCTCTGATGTCACCGCTTCTATCTTCCCAAACAGTGTTTTATCACGGGTGATAACCTGATCAGCTGCATGGACTGGCCACATGGACTGAAATGCAACGCAACCAAGGCAGATCAACATCAACCAAATATTTTGACCATTACATCTAAATACATAACGTGACTTCATTTCCTGTTTCACACATTGCATAGTCATTTACTACCCTCTGATATTTTCAGAAACTCTTGCTGTATAGCTACACGCAGCCCCTGAAATTTTTCTTCAAACTCGACGCCTCCAAAACTCGGATGTAGCTGAGACTCGATTTTAATATCGGCTTCGGCATCGCGTAATAACGCAACTTTCGTGTCGACATCCGTCTCCCTTTGCGCCCATTCCAGCCGGCATGTAGCAAGCCTGAATCGCGACTCAAAATACATCCTTCGCATGGTTCTCGAGCGATCACTATGCTCTCCAAACGCAACCTTTGAGACTCGATTTGCTAACCCCCCCCAACCCCACATGACGCTTTCACCCGCCGCAAACATCACGCGACTACCACCGACAGCAGCACGAAAATACTCTTGTGACTGCTCAAGTCCTAGAGAACTCTTCGCTGCCGTCTGCAGTAAATCTGCCGCATCTTTCTGTAAAAATGGTGACCTTGCATTCTTTGTATCAGATAAAATTATTTGCATTTGCTTCACAGCCTCACTCCACTGACCAAGGCTTGATCTCACCGTAATGAGTTCTCGTCGCCAAGACGTCTGCGCGTCGCGTTGCAGTTCGCTACTTAATAGAATCTGTTCGATTGTCTTGCCCGATTGGGTAAGGAAAAACTTCTGCTTATCGTCACGAACACCTGGCCCTAATACATCGCTGGAAACCCCAAGCCTGCCAAAAGTAAGAGCTACCCACGACAGAACATCTATTTGCTGTGTAGTTTCTTTCACCAAGTCCAGTAGTTCCCCGAGCAACTCTGCCTTTTCCTCAAAAGTCTCATGTTGTAAACTTGCGGCATCGTGCTGCTGTTTGTGTTCCTGCACTGCATTGATTATTTTTTCTCCGATCGCAACACATGTCCCGACAAGTCGAAGACGTGATTCCTTACTTGAAGACACATTGGCCGAAAGGGCACCCAATGCCTGACGAGCTAAGTCATATCGCCCAACCTTTACAAAGCTTTGAAGACACGCTCGCAACCCGGGCTCGTACATCTGCGATGGGAGTTTGATGGAAGAATCTTGAAGCACATGCCATGGCCCGTACTTCGCATGAGTGAGGAGCGAAAACAGATCAAGCGAGTCTTCATTCATACCTAGCACAGCAATTTCACAACGAGCAACTGCTGCTGCTACTGCAACTTCCAGGACCGTGCCCTCCAAGACACTTCTTCCCCCGATTCCCAACAACCCTTCGTCTAGAGCACGGATTGCCCGTTGGAAGCATTCCCTTCGTGGTAGACTTATTTTTCCAGTCTGCCCATTGGTAGAATTCTGGCAGAGATGCCACATTGATAATCCAGCACGCAAAAGCACTTCATCTCGTCTAGGCGAGGACTGTGCGAGATCCTGAATTACAGCCTCAATAGCTTGAAAGCTTCCATTCCTAACTGCAACATCGAGGCTTACTGCTGCAGCGTCTACCGAACACTGATCACGAGGCCAGCGACGCATAATAAATGAGGCCGTGTCACCCATGTGAGTCACAGCATCATCACTCCAATCAGGATTTTTCTGTCCTGATAAAGCTTGCCACGTGGCTAGCGTAAGAATAGCTGCTCGTTTGCGAACGGGGTCATATGCCGAGTCTTTCGTAAGCAATTCGCCTAACGCTATTGCCTCATGATACCGCTTATCCTCATAGAAAAGAAGTGCCAGCTGATACCGCAAAAGGGAAAGTTGCTCGCGCTTTCGCCCTTCATCTTCGGCTCGCTGAGCTGGTGCTATTTTTAGTACCTGCTGAAGTTCTACAAAAGCTTCTAACCGTTTGGATTCTGTTGGATTCTTACGGTATTGTGAAAGGACTTCCTCTGCGTGCTGATATGACGCCATAAAACCCTGACTGAGCCGGCCAGCAAATGCGGCGTCTTTTCGACCTAATTTCTTCAATAAATTCCTTGCCGACACTGCATGAATACCACCATTTTTTGCGACGTCTCGAGCGAGAATACGTATATCAGCGAGCAGGGTATCACGAGTTGCTTCGGGAGTTGATGAGGACGCTTCTAAGCGTCGATGTAAAAGTTCGGCGGCACCGAATTTCATTGACAACGCATCTGCATCAGAGTGATACGCAGTGCTATCACGAAGCACAAATTGCCGGAGCCGCTCATCAAAATTTTTATCATCTCCAAGGCTTGCTGTACCAAGCCACATTGACAGCAACGCATCAACTGCTTTCACTCGTAACTGATAGATCAGTCCTTCCGAACTAGCTAGCTTTGTAATGTCAAGAAGAACGTCCTGCCCGTCTTTTTGTCGATCTAGTGCGAGAAGTGTTTTCCCTTCTTCGAGCTTTGCCCAAATTCCTGCAGAACGATTTGGTGTGGCCTCGTACACGGCGCGATACCTTTGCAGAGCTTTTTCAAGGCTCTGCTCCCATTCTTCTGAGTTCTGTTCAAAACATTCAGCCATTTCTGAAAAGGATTCGGCGGCAAGTAGTTGCACCTGCATCTTACGACCACGTAATATCTCCCGACGTTGCTCAAGCTGAGTAATCGCCCGCCGGTCTCCGGACGTAGCAATTCGCTGTTTTCGATACGAATGAATATTGTCCTCAACAACTTGAATCTCATTCTCAAAAGCTTTAAGTGCTGTCTGACCTGATCTCGGACCAACAAATGTCTCAACTGCCAGTACGAAGAATTTATGCGCCTCACTGGAGTCCTTGTATTCAGGAGTTACTGCATTTTTATAGAGCCTCCCCGTGTCGAGAAAGACCATGCCTAACTGAAAAGCCGCATCCGCTAGAAGCGATTGTTCTTGCTGTTCCTCAAGAAGGTGTTCCAAATCATTTCTTGCTTCCTCATAGGCTTGTTTCCTCTGAACCCAGTCTGAAGATTCACGAACACCGGCTACGCGTTCGATAGCCCGCAATAAAGGAATTTTCATTCGAAAGGAATTTGAGATTGCCTTATTTTTCAGAAGCTTATCGAGCACGACTACCGAAGTGTCGTGATAGCCTTTTTCACCAAGACCTGTAATCAATCGCAGAGATGAGTGCTCCAACATCGTCTCGGCGGAGATGCTTTCAGCAAACGAGTAACTCGCCAACAGAAAGACCCCAGACAGAAGCAAAACACTTCCAACTGCGGGACTAGTCGAGAAGATTCGGCACACAGACTTCCCTGGCACTTTCTTCTTTACATGCGTGAAATATTTTGTAGTCGGTCTCTCTCATTTCAGACAAAGGCCACTACTAGCAGATAAAAACCAGAACGTTTGTATTACCTCCGCTCTGGACTATTTGACCCGGCAGCTAACCAGTAGGGTAGTTCTCCTGCCTTTGGCAATTTACATACTTTCGCGGAATGTATCCCTTCGCAGGTACGTACTTTTGATAACGAATCTTCCGATGGCTCCTGATCAAGGCTCAATACACCAATGGCGTCACCGCCCGGTGCTGCACGTCCTACTGTCATCTGTGCAATATTGACTCCTGTCCCACCAAAAGCCGTACCAACATTACCTATGATTCCGGGAACATCCTCGTGCATGAAGATAAGAAGTGTTCCGTCGAGATAAGCTTCTAACCGATGTCCTTCAAGTTGAACGAGTCGCGGCATTGATCGTCCGAAAAGAGTTCCTGCTGCACGATGAACATGATCACCAACAACAAGATCAACAGCGACTACTGAACTAAATGCTCCTGGATCTGTTCTACTCTGTTCCACCAATTCGATTCCTCGCTCCCGCAGTAACATTTCCGCATTAATGATGTTGACATCTTCAAGCGCTGTTTCAAGCAGACCTGCAGCAAATGCAGCTGTTATGAGGCGGGTATTCCGCGATGCAATTTCTCCCCTGTATGCAATCGAAACAGCCTTGGGCGGCTGATCGTCGAGTTGGGACAACAAAATGCCAAGTCGCCAACCAAGATCAAGAAACCCACGGAGCGCTTCAAGATCTGCAGGGTCGATCGGACTTGAGTTCACTGAGTGACGAATGGTACCTGTTCGTAAAAAATCTGTAAGAAGATTGACTCCTTCAATAGCGACTTGTGACTGAGCCTCCTCTGTACTAGCGCCGAGATGTGGAGTCACAAGAACATCCGATCGACCGAAAAGTGGACTCTCTGTACATGGCTCTGTTTCAAAAACATCAAGCGCAACTCCGGCGAGCACACCACTTTCCAGGCCCTCAAGCAATGCCTCCTCGTCATAAATACCACCTCTCGCACAATTAACCACTCGAACTCCAGGCTTTAGCAAGGACAACTCCTCTTTGCCAATTAAATGCCGAGTATCATCAGTGAGCGGAGTGTGTACGGTTAGATAATCAAGTTCCGGCAGCATTTCCCGAACGCTTCCAAATAATTCAACGCCAAGTTCACCGGCTCTCTCTGCTGCCAGAAATGGATCATAAACAACCACCCGCATATCAAATGCACGGGCACGACTGGCCACGGCTTGTCCAATACGTCCCATGCCGACAATCCCGAGCGTCTTGCCTGCCAATTGGACACCCATGTACTTACTTCTATCCCAACGTTTTTCACGGAGGCTTGCATCAGCGGGAGCAACATTCCGAGAGAGAGCTAAGAGAAGCGTAAACGCATGCTCAGCTGTGCTTACAGTATTTCCCGCCGGGGTGTTCATGACTACAATCCCCTGACGAGTCGCTGCCTGCTTGTCGATGTTATCTGTACCAACTCCAGCACGGACAATAGCACGAAGGCGATGATTCCCTGCGAGGACGTCTGCTGTTATTTTAACCCCACTTCGACAGATAGCGCCGTCATGACTGGCCAGTGCTTCTTTTAATTCTTGACCTGACAGACCTGTCTTTACCTCATAGGAGATCCCTAATCGGCCTGCCGCATCAAGGAGAGCAAGCCCATCGGGGCTGAGTTTATCGAGCACAATTATCGATGGCATAGTTTGTTTGCACCCGGGCGAGACCGGCACTCCTTAAGTAGGTAGTAGAGACCACAACTAATATAATAAATACGAGACAAGACCCTTATTGACGTGTGTTATGAATCATTCATTTCGAAAATACCAACGAACACCAACTATCCGCGTGAGCTCTTAAAATCACGCATAAATTGGCATAACGCATCAACACCTTCTTCTGGCATAGCATTATAAATACTTGCGCGTATACCACCCACAGAGCGATGTCCCTTGAGATCGGAAAGACCTTCTGAGGTAGCTTTCTTAACAAAAGCAGCCTCGAGTTCCTCTGACGGAAGACGAAACGTCACGTTCATAATTGAGCGGCTTGCAGGGCAGGCATGCCCTCTGAAAAAACCTTCTGAGGAATCAATGACGTCATACACCTTACTCGCCTTCTCAGCGTTTCGTGCTGCAATATGTTCTAACCCACCAACGTCCTTGAGAATCCATTCACATACTAGTCCAAGGATATACACGGCGAAAACTGGAGGCGTATTCGGCCTTGACCCCTTTTCGACGAATGTCCGGTAGTTCAGCATAGCTGGCAATTCTTCTTGTGACCGTTCGAGCAGATCACGACGGATAACTGCAACAGTGACTCCGGCAATCCCCGCATTTTTCTGAGCACAAGCGTAAAGCATCCCGTAACTTGAGATATCTACTGGTCGAGAAAGAAAGTCACTTGAGGAATCACAAATCAGTGGAATGTTTTCAAACGTTGGAAGTGCCTGCCACTGCACTCCTTGAATTGTCTCGTTACTCGTAACGTGGACATACGCTGGTTTTTTCGAAAGTGCAACTTCTTCGGCAGCAGGCAACCGATCATAACCGTTCTCACCGCCATCCCAGGCAACATGCGAACTGCCAATCCGACTGGCCTCTTTGAGACCACCTTTCCCCCATGTTCCGGTCACAATGTAGTTGGCTTCCCCCGCATGGCCGGCGAGAAAATTCATCGGCACCATGGAAAACTGAAGACTCGCACCTCCTTGTAGCAATACAACCTCATGATCTCCTCCAATACCCAGAAGACTTTTAAGATTTGACAGAGTTTTTTCCAGGATACCGTCGAAAGCCTTACTTCGATGACTGATCTCAAGCACCGATGCGCCTACACCCGGTAGGGATAGCAATTCATCCTGGGCCTTTTCGAGCACTGGCAATGGCAACACTGCAGGCCCTGCTGAAAAGTTAAATACCCTATCAGCAACCCTCGCCATGAATTCCTCCGTCGCTACCTGCCTGGAAATTGAACCACGACCCACCGGCATAACGTAGGCATGATTTCGCTCTTAGTCTTACGAATACCTGCTCTAAAACGCCTTTAAGAGGAGTTCCAGGGCAGAGCGCAAGGCTACTTTATCCTACAAGATTACGGCCCATCTACCCACATGGTCAACGGGCTGCTGTTTCTCAGCCGAATCATTGAGGAGAGTAAGTAGATCCACCGACTGGAGGCGCAATCGCGATTACTGACGAGGGGCCACTCGAAGAAAGGGTTGCGACTTTAGCAGCAACGGTCGGCTGATTCCGGTCTAATTCGAGGGCCTTTGAATAGTTTACAAGTGCCTGCTGCGTATCGCCTGAAGACTCTCTAATTTGCCCGAGTGCAACAAGTGCTCTCGGGTTTTCTGGATCAATCGAAACGGCATCAATTAAATAGTTTTCGGCGTCGAGCTCGTCACCTTGCTCGTGACAAAGTCGAGCCAGCTCAATTCTAGGCTCAGGGTTTGCTGGCTGTCTGGCAGCCCATTGTTCAAGTTGCGTCGCAGCATCTCCTGTACGTCCGGTTTCAACAAGCAAGACAGCGAGACCTCGCTGGCACGCTGCGTGATCTGGGTTCCTTGCTAAACAGAGGTGATAGTACTGCTCGGCAGTCTGTAGATCACCTGGCTGACCGAAAAGCTTCGACTGCTGATGGTATGTAGCACCGAGATTGTAGAAACAGTCAGCATTCCCAGGCTGCTTCTCAAGAGCTCTCTGAAATGAGTTTGCTGCACCGAGATAATTACCCTGCTCATAGAGGGTAACGCCTTGATTCGAGTCAGAGTTTACAAATCTTCCGCAGCCACTACTAAGAACTAAAAGACATATGCCAACAGCGGATATGCTTTTCAATCCACGAAAAAGAAACCCATCTTGCAATGTATTGTGCTCCGTAACTGTCTATCAACACACATATCGGATGAATAGAAGCTATCGCGTGTCACTTCTCTGAAGCAATATCGAATATTGCCCGTAAAAGCACGACTGAACGGCTAATCTACTCAGTTGCGGCACAAAGAGGCATTACCCGCACATACCCAAGAGAACGTAGTACCGTAAGTATCTCACTGCACGTTGGAAATCGTCGTCCACTCGTCATTTTATATTTTTCGAGTGCCTGCATAAACTCTACTTCCGCACCGTCGTAATCTCGCTCACACGTAGCTGGA
The DNA here is from genome assembly GCA_913052575.1 of uncultured Planctomycetaceae bacterium. GTDB lineage: Bacteria > Planctomycetota > Planctomycetia > Pirellulales > UBA1268 > UBA1268. The sequence continues at coordinate 11,411 of CAJXFK010000045.1, read as the reverse complement.
TCGATGGCCCGCGTCTTGGAAAATATTTCTTTTTCATCTAACATCGAATCAGTTCCTGAGTATCTGTTAATGTAAAACCATAGTGCTTTCCATGGTGTCTCAAATGATTCACCATGCACCTCAACCTGCAGCGACCAAACAAAAGGATCGTACCGGTCGGCTAAGAAGTATTGCTCATTCCAGCAAATACGGGCAGGCAAAATAGAGATTTTTTTAAGAAGAGTCGGATTGTATTGGTTGCGACAACAGGAACGACTGTGACCACACTTTGCAGCCTAACGATTGCCAAAGTATTTCCGAAGAGCATCTGCTGCCGCGTCACGGCTCGAACCATCCGGCTTATTCGATTTTGGTAGATTTCCCGGTTTTGATCGTGATTCCAAGATCTCTTCAACCGCTTTTCCATGCACTGAAGAGTCGTCTTTCTCGTCAACAACCTCGGTGGATGAAATCATAGTCGTTCCGGCCGCATCCTTACCCTTTTGGCCACTTGCTCCATGAACAACCGCAGAATCATCATCCGTAGTCTCAAGTGAGCGAGTCGTGTCGTGCATTCCGACGGGGTCATCGCCACCAAGGAGGAGTCTGGATATATCTTCCTCGGTTTCCAATTTAGGTTCAGCAGCTATCGCAATCTTGAGTTCAAGGGAACCAACACGAACCAAATCTCCGTCAGCCAGTTTTTTTGGCTCACTAAGTTGTAGACCGTTTACAAAAGTTCCATTTCTGCTGCGGAGATCTTCCGCCCAGAGAACTTCTTCTCTTTTGATGATCGCACAATGTTTTCGGCTGACCTCTTCGCTCAGAGGACGCAAATCACATTCTTCTGCACGACCAATAAGTAGTTTGTCCCGTTTCATCGAAATTGCACGTCCGGCACGTTTGCCAGATGCAATGACTAATTTGGCAATCATACGACCTAACTCGATAATGACTCATGTTCCAAACCCCTGGTTCGGGCCAAAATGATCGGGACAAAATATAACCATTGGCTCGAGAATGAAAGGTATCAATTTACCTTCACAAAGTCCAGCCGAAACAAGAGGGGACCCCCCAACGCGGTGGTGCGATAGCGATGACTTCCCTCATTTTTTCAACGTCGATTGAGCCATGTCGCGGTTTCGTACCGTTTCGTTCGCGTCATGATGTCTCCGTTATTTTTACTATAAGAAAAGCCTGCTTCCTGAATCAATTCACCACCAAGTTGGTCTGCCAGGCGTTGCAACCAACCTTCAATAACATCCCCTACAGAGCCTGCTTCACTCTGGAGCAAATCCTCAAGCCCTGGATGGCTGCCCTCACCTTGTATCTGAGGATTCCTACGCAAAAGAAGAGTTCCGTGTTGCAAGACAACGCAAGACAACCGTCGCTGCGCACTTCCAAGAATCTTGCAATCACCAGATGCAGAGGAGGCTAATGGATGTTCTACAACAAGATCTCCGAAGGCCCGGCGGTTGAAGCAATAGAAATTCTGCTCCTGATCCTTCTTCGCAACCTCTACCAATTTTGCCTTAAGATCACGGCTATTTAATTCTTGAACAAGTGCACCGTGAACAGCGGAGTACAAATCCTCGGTTCGCTTGCTCCATTCATGGCTACTAGGAACCGCTAAACCGTACGTAATGTCGGTACCATGAATAATTGCACCACCCCCACTTGGACGGCGAACAACTGGCCAATGAGCCAGAACACCCGCTTTGGAAAAGTCTGTTATTTTTTGAAAACAACCAAGTGACACAGTGTGCGGCTGCCATCCGTACAATCGCATAAGCACGCTATTCGTTTCTTCAGACCTCCTTGCAAGTGCTTCGTCAGCAGCCATATTCAGTCCACCAGCTGCCGGAGGGTCCCGCCAGACACGTAGCCCATTCTTCTGTCTCTCATCTGCATACGATGAACTGTGGCCTGACAAAACCGTTACCCCCCAATCAACTTATCATATGCTTCCTGATCGAATAATGCATCAATCTGGTCGGCTTCGACAGGCTCAACACATATAATCCAGCCACTGCCGTAAGGATCATCATTAAGTGTCTCAAGTTGACTAGGCAGTTCTGTATTCACCGAAATAACTTTTCCTGAAATTGGAGCATAAAGATCACTCACGGCCTTCACACTTTCAATCTCACCGAAAGACTCTCCGGCTGTAACCGTCGAACCAACGTCAGGTAATTGCATGAAAACAAGGTCGGTCAAAGCTTCAACGGCATACGCTGAAATACCAATCGTTACCGAACCATCATCTTCTAATCGTGCCCATTCATGTGACTTAGCGTAGCGACGAGACTTCTCCATAGTATTTCTCCAAAGGGTAATAGGTTTGGGAACAGATCAGAATGTAATACGTTTTGTGAATCATTGATGGGATCGACGATAAAATGGTAGAGAGACAACTTTCACCGGCAGCCGCGTTCCTCTCACCAATACCTCAAGTTCTTGACCTGGATTACCAACGACTCGATCAACAACTGCCAAAGCAATCCCTCGTTCACTTGTTGGTGAAAAACTGCCACTCGTAATCTCTCCACAAACAGATTCGGTACCGTCCTCTGACAGCAGCACATGGTCACCGGTTCGAGCTGCCCGACGTGAATCGAATACAAGACCAACCCGGCAGCGACCGCCTGTACCACGTCGAATTCGAATCCCATCAGCTCCAGGGAAATTTCGACCATCAACATTTACAGCGAATCCAAGGCCAGCTGAAAAAGGGTCTGTTGTTTCACACAACTCGTGACCATACAGAGGCATGGCTGCCTCGAGCCTTAGGGTGTCTCGACTACCCAAACCACATGGCCTCGTCGTGTTGTGCTCTAACAACCGCTCCCACAGCATAACGGCACTCAACGAACTTGAAATAATCTCTACTCCATCCTCACCTGTATAGCCCGATCGGCTTACCAGAACTGGCTTTCCATCGAATTCAGTTTCTAAAACTCCATAGTTTTTTAAGGCAGCAACCTTTTCAAGAATTTCAGAACTAAAAACGTTTCTTAATGGCCCCTCGAGGATACCTTCCTGAACACGACCAAATACCAATGGCCCCTGTACTGCAATCATCGCTGTTTCTTCTGTCGTGTCATGAAGTCTGACACCTTCTTGCGGCAGGCAGGCTTTGAGCCAGCGAACAACTCTTGGCCGATTACTAGCATTCACCACAATCGAGAATCGGTGACCGCCTCCCTCGAGATTCGCAAGCCGAGCCACAATCGCATCATCAAGTATGACGGGATCACCATCACATTGAACCGTCTCATCAGTATTGTCGACGCCGGTTATTAACGTATATCTAGATCGACCTACAGATAAATCACGCACCTGCCGGGTCAACATAGACTCCAGCCACTCAGCCGCCTGATCGCCCTCCACGACAACTCTACCCATGTGCGATACATCAAACAGACCGACGCCTTCTCGAGTTCCAAGATGCTCTGAAACAATCGACGAATATTGGACAGGCATCGACCAGCCCGCAAAGTCCACCATGCGGCCGTGATTCTGTGTGTGCCATTCGAAAAGTGGTGTTTGCTGCAACATTATGTCTATTGAATCCGTTTTAATGTGCTTCTGAATACTTAGGGAGCCGCTGTGAATTTGTCAGTTCTTGATTGTACGATTTCTCAGAAAAGCAACTAGCCTCGCTACTTTTTGTTCCGTTTTGTTTTCTTTGCTTTTTTTCTTTGTTTGCTTGTTTTTTTTCGCCTACCAACGTTTGATGCACTCTCTACAGGACTTTTCTGCTTTTCTTCATTCTGCCTGTTTTTTCCCTTACCTCTACGAAGATGGCTGCGGTCTGGTGATGTGCGCCGACGACCGCCCACTTTCCGCTTATGCCCATCTTTGTTCTGCGCTAAGCCAAAATGCAACTGCCGCTTTCCAAGATCAACATCACAAACGCGCACTCTTACTTGATCACCGAGTCGAAATATATTTCCAGGCCGATGACCACTTAATGTATGGGACGACCGATCAAACCGGTAATTGTCGACCGGTAAATCATCCGTCTCAATGAGCCCTTCAGCTGGCAACTCAATACCTTGAACGAAAATACCGAAGCGTGCAACACCTGTCACAACGCCCTCTAGCTCCGTACCAACACGCGTACTCAAGAAATGCAGTAGCTTCAGTTTGACTAATTCACGCTCTGCTGCTTCCGCCCGGCGTTCAAGTTCAGAACACTGTTCCCCAAGTTGCTCAAGGTGAGCTTCAGGAGGTTTCTTTCCTGTTTCTAGAAAGTCGAGTGCTCGATGAATTATCAGATCAGGATAACGACGAATCGGCGATGTGAAATGACAGTAACAATCGCTGGCCAGTGCGTAGTGTCCCTGTTCTTGTGGAGCATAAACCGCACGTGAGAGGCTTCTTAGAACTGCGTAGTGAACTGCATGTTTCTCTGGCTCATTAGCAGACATTGTGAGTAAACGCTGCAATTCAAAGCGACTTTCGAGAGACTCCACCTCAAAACCTAATTCCGAAACAAATTCCGTAAGTAATCGCAACTTCCGCAGATCTGGTGACGGGTGAATTCTTCGAAGAAACTTACCCTTAGCGGCTGCAATCTTTTCTGCTACCGCCTCGTTCGCTGCAAGCATAAATTCTTCTATGATCTGGTGGCTTTCTGTTTGCTCGACAACATGAGCACCAGTAACACGACCTGACTGATCAAGATCGATCTTCACTTCGGGCATATTGAGCTCTAGGGCGCCTCTTGTCAGACGCCGTTTCCGTAAAATAGCAGCAAGACGTTGCATTCTTCCAAGCAATCCACGGACCGATTCAGTCATAGCTACTGCAGTGGTATCAGGATCTACTATGAAAGCATCCACTTCTTCGTACGTAAACCGACGGCAACTTTTGATGGCCGTACGCTTGACCTCAGTATGTACGGGAATCCCATCTTCAGAAAATTCAATCCAGCACGTACGGGCAAGCCGAACATGGTCTGGCTGAAGACTTGCAAGATTGTTTGAAACGATTTCGGGCAACATCGGAATAACCCGATCGGGCAAATACACACTTGTACCGCGGGCAAGTGCTTCTTGATCAAGCGGCGAGCCCTTGGGCACAAAATGTGCGACATCTGCAATGTGCACACCAAGCAACCAATGTCCTCGTTCAATACACGTAAGAGAAATCGCATCATCAAAGTCACGAGCATCTCTTGGATCAATCGTGACAATTACGTCACCAGTAAGATCTTGCCGGCCAGCTTGAACAGAAGAAGAGGAAAACTTTTCCGCTTGTCGTCGAGCATCTTCTAGAACACTTTCAGGGAATGGACCGGGCAAACAAAACTCGGTAATGACCGTCTGTGTATCAACTCCAGGTGCATCAGCTGCTCCAAGAATCTCAACGATGACTCCCTCGCCATCCTGCACTGTGCTTGGAAAACGAATAAGTTCAATAATCACCTTGTCGTCGTCTTGCACGCTTTTTGCACCTGGGTCACCAACCCAGACGGGCCTTGGGAACTGTGTGCCATCAACTTGCACCCAATGCTCGCCAGCTGACTGAAATGCTACGCCAACAAAACGCGTAGTGTGTCTCTGAAGGACTTCCACTACTTCCCCAGACAGACCAGGCCTTCCAACGTGAGACTCCTTTGTGATTCTGACCCGCACAGTGTCTCCATCAGCTGCATCTGACGAAGCGACAAATGGGACTCGAATATCTCCATCTCGTTCAGTCGATCGGGCATCCGAGGGCCGCACAAAGCCATACCCTTGTTTAGTGCGAGAAAAGCGACCAACCACTGACTTCCTGGCCATAGATCATTTTCTTTATGTAGTAGAGGACAGCGTGACTACGCTCCGCGTTGTTACGAGTGACTACCGTCGCGACCTCGGAAGAACTTTCGCCCATGATTTGGATGGTATTGCGTCCAGCCGTCATCGATGGCTGCCTCTGATTGAAAAAGTTGCAAGGTACCTGCAAGCTTTGCATCAAGCCCGTCAATGAACTGTAAAGCGATGGCCTCCAATGTCATTGGAAGCTTGGGAGCACCAAACGCATACTCGCCATGATGGCTCGCCACCATATGTTTGATCCGATTTGAAACTTCTGCATCAAATCGTTCATTTGTTTTTTCCTCAACAGCTCGTATCTTCTCATCAACAATTTCAAGCCCAAGAAGGACATGGCCCAACAACTGCCCAGAGTCCGTGTAGGAAAAACCTTTTTCATTTTCAAGCTCGACGGTCTTGCCTATATCATGAAGAAGAACTCCGACCAGCAGTAAATCTCGGTCAAGGTCTGGGTAGAGTGATGCAACATGGTCGGCGAGACGCATAAGCATCACGACATGCTGCAACAACCCACCAGCGTATGCATGATGATGCTTGATGCCAGCGGGACACCGCTCAAACGCCTCCATTAAGACTGAATCGGCCAACACTTCTTCAAAGACAAGTTTCGGAAGGGGCGATTTTAGAGTCGCAGAAAAACCACTGAGCTCCTCACGCAAATGAGCTACAGCATCTTGCGTCAGGACTCGAAAAGATGTTTCATCAACACTCGTTGGGTCAACTTGCTCGACACCAGTCAAAATGATTTGAAGAGCACCAGAATAAAGTTGCGTTGTACCAACAACCCGAACATAGTCTCCCTCTGCAAATGCTTCAAAATGGTCATCAGAGGCGTTCCACATTCGGCCTGTTATGGTTCCACTCCGATCCGCTAGTTCAACCTGCAGATATAATTGTCCGTGGCGATTTGGTCGAAGTTGCTTTCTTGTAGCCAAAAAGACTTGATCGACTGCTACCTGAGGCGCAAGTTCGGTCACACATTTGCGGCGACTCCTCGGTGGCGGAAAAACATTCCGTAATGGTTGTGGTGTAGGCATGTGGTGAAAGGGTAGGGGAGTGAAAAATTGATGCGTATCGGGTGCTTCAGGTATTAAAGCCAGAAGTCTATTACCAAACTATCTCAACCGCCAATCGACTCGCTACAATAGGCACCAGACGAAAAGCTTCGTTCCCCAAAGAGTGCTTACACCCTCATCTTCAGAAAACATGATCCATGCCTAAACACGGAATTTCACCCACCCGCACAGAAGATTATCCAGAGTGGTACCAGCAAGTCGTACGAGCAGCGGAACTCGCTGAGTCATCTCCTGTCCGGGGGTGCATGGTTATCAAGCCACATGGCTTTGCTCTCTGGGAGCGAATGCAGGCGATTCTCGACGGCATGTTCAAGGCAACAGGACATAAAAACGCATATTTTCCATTATTCATTCCGCTGTCGTATTTAGAGCAAGAGGCAAAGCATGTTGAGGGCTTTGCCAAAGAGTGTGCTGTCGTCACACATCATCGGCTCGAACTTGATGCTGACGGCCGATTGGTCCCGAAAGGCAAACTTGAAGAGCCGCTTGTTGTTCGTCCAACAAGTGAAACGATTATTGGAGCCATGTACGCAAAATGGGTTCAGTCATGGCGGGACTTACCGATTCTCATTAATCAATGGGCAAATGTCGTTCGATGGGAGATGCGTCCACGAGTATTTCTACGCACTGCTGAATTTCTTTGGCAAGAGGGGCATACTGCTCATGCAACGGAAGCAGAGGCTTTGCAGGAAACCTTACAAATGCTTGATATATATGCAACGTTTGCAGAACACGATCTGGCCATCCCCGTCTGGAAAGGCCCGAAGCCCGCCAGCGAGCGATTTCCTGGAGCGGTTGAAACATATTCCATTGAAGCCATGATGCAGGACGGAAAGGCTTTACAGGCTGGGACATCACATTTTCTTGGCCAGAATTTTGCGAAAGCACAGAATATTTCTTTCACAGATAAAACAAGCAAGGAGGAATATTGCTGGACTACTTCTTGGGGCGTTTCAACTCGCCTGATCGGAGGGCTCATCATGACTCATGCCGATGACGATGGACTCGTCCTCCCTCCTCGGATAGCACCAGAACAAATTGTTCTTCTTCCAATATATCGTACAGATGAAGACAAAAATGCTGTCATGAAATGCTGCCAAGAAATGAGAGATCTCATAGAGGAAAACCAGTGGCGAGATGAAAAAATTCGAGTTCGAATCGATGACCGTGACATGCGAGGCGGTGATAAAGCCTGGCAACATATCAAGCAAGGAGTTCCTGTCCGAGTTGAAATTGGACCTCGTGATATAGCAAATGGAACAGTAAGTATTGCTCGTCGCGATGAACCACCGAAACAAAAGCATGCTATGTCGCTAACCGAATTCCCGAAATCAGCAGCAGAACTCCTCGAGTCAATTCAGTCAAATTTACTCAAAAAAGCAGTTGCCTTTCGGGAAAGCCATTCATCAAAAATTGATAGCAAAGATGAAATCCCAGCGTTTTTTGACGCTTCACAGCAGGACATGCCTGGGTTTGCATACGTTCATGTTGCTGATGATCCTGCTGTTGCAAAAGCACTCGATCCGCTCAAGGTGACTGTTCGCTGTACGCCAATGGAATGGGAGGAGGAGCCGGGGAAATGTCTTTTCACTGGGAAAACCGTAAGCCGTAGAAGCGTTATAAGCCGTTCATATTAATTTTTGACTCACGCGAGCCACTTGGATCTACAATATGTACTAACGAGCACAATAACTTTGTACGTTCCCGTTCAGCTGTTGATTCAAATGAAAATTAGACTCCCCAATGCGTTCGTTGTTGCAACAATTGCCGCACTCCTCGGTGGCTTGACTGGCTCTGGTACGGCGCTCCTCAGGGCAACGACGACACCACTACGAAACGGTTCATTCACAACATCATCCAATGGCACATCTGGCCCACAACCGACAGCAGAAACTCCAGAGACTACTCACAGTTTCGGTCAGGTGAGCCTCGGTGGAACAGGAAGCCACGCTTTCCTCATTCGTAACACTGGGGCCGCTCCTCTCCTCATCACAAAAGGATCAACGAGTTGCACATGCACTGTGAGTGACTTTGAGGGAGAGGGCGAAGAAAAGAACAGTAGAACTGTTGCACCTAGTGATGAAATAATTGTGCGAATCGAATGGAAAGGTAAAGGAGAAAGCGGCCCTTTTCGACAACGAGCAACAATACTTACAAACGACCCAGGCCGTCCAGAAATTGCTTTCTCGATTGAAGGTACTGTGATTCCAACATGGAAAGCAGTACCCGATGCAATTTTCATTTCTGATATTTCTACGAATTCAGATTCGCAGGCTCAGGGTAGAATTTACACCTTCAACGACCAAACTCCTCGTCGTGTAACGTGTCGAGTAGTCGATGATTCACTCACTGATAGAATTTTCGTGACACATCGAGCATTGACACAAGACGAAATTAATGAAGAGCCTGAAGCGAGAGGGGGGCTGAGTTTATCTATTGATCTTTCTCAGGGACTGCCTTTAGGAAAAATCCAAACCTTGATTGAAACATCTTTTTTTCTTGGTGAAGAAGAGATTACAGCCACGATTCCACTCCAAGGCACTGTGAGTGGTGACCTCATGCTCGTTGGCAGCAAATGGGATCGTCGCTTCAACGCACTGCGGCTCGGAACTATTTCTCGGAAAACAGGCTTGAACACAACTATCTACCTCACTGCCAAAGGTGAATTCCGAAATAAAGTATCGCCGCGTGTTGTTGACGTTCTTCCATCGAGCCTCGATGTAAAAATCACCCCTGCTAGCCAAATAGGGGGGGGAGGCCTTGTGCGGATCGGCATCGAAATTCAAATTCCTCCTAACGCCCGTCCTTCAAACAACTTATGTACGGAAACAGCAGAGAAGGGGTTTATTCTTTTGGAAACGAACCACCCCATTACACCCACCTTGAGAATTCCAGTGTGCGTTGCCATTGCCGAATAGTAAACGATTTGCTTGGATGCAGTCGATAATAAGTGGCAGAAAGGCCTTGTTGTGTTCATCTACAAACACCCATCAAACTCTGTTAGTCCTTATTCATTAAGACATCACTATTTCCAAAACATGCTACATCGCATCCCAATTCTACTTTCTTGCGGCTTACTTCTTTTGCTCGGAGCAGGGGGCATACCCTCGTTAAAAGTTTTCGCTGCTTTGCCAGATAGAGGAACTGGCATTACAGATGAAATCGAAGAAGAATTTCGTCAGAGAAACGGAAGTATCTTCACGAATTGGTCTACTCCACAAGCAGTCCTCGTAATCACTGGTGAACTAGACGGTTATATTGAACCATGTGGCTGCACGGGAAAGGAAAATCAGAAGGGCGGACTCAGCAGGCGGCAGAATTTCTTAACTTCGCTGAAGTCAGCAGGATGGCCAGTTGTTGCGGTGGACCTTGGTGGCCTTGTAAAAAGATTTGGCCGTCAGGCAGAAGTTAAATATCAGTCTATTGCAGATGGTTTGCGACAGATGGGATACAGTGGAATCGGATTCGGCCCCGCAGACTTGCGTCTTCCCGCAGAAGAACTTGTTGCAGCAGTTGCGCCTGTTGGAAACGAGCCGACTCCTTTCCTTAGTGCAAACGTTGGCCTTCTAGGACTTGATGCCAACATTACTCCGCGTTTTCGTGTTGTTGAGATTGGTGGCCTTCGCATCGGTATCACCTCAGTTCTTGCGGACAGTAAATCAGCAAACCTTCGAAATGCAGCAATCGAAGTCACCACCGCAGAGGCAGCCCTTCAAGACGTTGTCGAATTGATGCAGCCAGGCCTTTGTGATCACTATGTATTACTTTCATGGGGTAATCCTGAAGAAGCACGTGAATTGGCAAAATCTTTTCCACAGTTTGATGTTATCGTCACATCTGGTGGTGCTGATGAGCCACCGGCGAGCCTGCCTGTGCTCGAAAATGGTGCGCGACTTGTTGAGCTTGGCCACAAAGGTATGTTTGCTGTAACGATTGGTTTTTTCGATACACCGGATTTTCCAATAAAGAGCCAGCGTGTTCCGCTTGATGCTCGCTGGGGTGAAGCCGAAGATATGATTGATCTCCTTGCCACTTACCAGCGGCAACTCGAATCACTAGGGCTTACGGGTCTTGGCCTATCGCCAATACGACATCAAACCGGTCGTCGATTTGCGGGAAGTGATGCTTGCAATGACTGTCATACATATGCTTATGAGGTTTGGGAAGACTCCTCGCATTCGTACGCACTGACGACCTTGGAAGATCAGGAGCCACGGCGAGATGGTGATCCGGAATGTCTTTCCTGTCACGTTGTTGGCTGGTCGCCTCAGAGATTTGAACCCTTTGAAGGTGGTTTTCTGAGCATGGAAAAGACACCACATCTTGCACATAATGGTTGTGAAAATTGCCATGGACCTGCCGCTGCCCATGCAGCTGTCGAACGAGGTGATGTTCGTGCAAGCGTTACTGAGAGAGATCGATTGCGAGGAGAACTCACCATGTCAATCGACACTCCTGAAAGCAAACAGCAGGTCATTGCCAACTGTCTTGAATGCCACGACTTAGACAACAGCCCGGAGTTTGAATTCGA
>CAJXFK010000044.1 GCA_913052575.1 uncultured Planctomycetaceae bacterium | reverse complement strand
GAGAATGCGACATACAGCCGCTCTGGTCGCAATTGCTGCCACAGAGTTTCGGGTGGCACACGACAACTTCCCAGAGAAAGCAGACTCGCTCGTCCCTGATTTTCTTCCATGCCTTCCAAAAGATACTTTTCACGATACATCGCGTGTACGTTATTCAAGAAAGGATGATGGTGTGGCCATCTACTCCGTTGGGCCAAATGGCAAAGATGATGGCGGGCCAGGTCCTGAAATGGGGAAAGCTCAACCGAAGAACGATGATGTAGGGATTTTCCTTCGGCAAGCACCTCCTGTATGATCTGCCGAAAAAGAAGCTTCTCTACGATATATATTCTTTTAGTAACCTATCGCCACGTTCTTTCGGCTCTGCGTGTACTTGCCTTGGTTGGCACCTTACCTGCCTCAGCAAAGACTGTAACCGACATACCAACACACCTTCTTGGTGATTGGGACATCGTTGTGGCAGATCAGTGGGACAAGGAAGAGCGTGGATTGATATCGCTTCGAAAAGTCCCGGTTCACGCCTGGGTGCAAGTAACTCGTGAAAAGATACTCTTGCTTGGTCGTGAGCCAAACTCAGACATTGACTTCATTGAAGAAGAATTTGCAGTTACTTTTTTGGGAGCGGGACACCTCACAAAATCAATCTTCGACAGGTAAAAAATCTCCCCACATACGAACTGAAGAGAATTTTTCGCGCTGATTATAAGTCTGTGACAGTTACATTCGCTTGGCCCGAGCAGCCACGTCCCGAGGGATTTATTAATCCTACACCTGAAAATAAATAGTATTCTTTCGCACTCCGTCGTCGGGCAAATAGCAAATAACTGTTTCTTTCATTTATTGGGCGGGTGCATTACTCTGTTTCAACAACTGCAACTGGAAGAGCATTTCCAAAAAGATCAAAGTCTCGATAGGTCCAAATCACTTCTTTATCTGGCGTCACCTCAATAATTTGAGGATTCTTTGGTCCCGCATGACAGTTCACAAGCAACGTATTACCGTTCTCGAGTCGCCGGACCTGAGTAACCCAAGCCAGCGTAATGCCCGGAAGATCATGCTGATCAAGTTTCCAGACAATGTCTTTTGCTGGTGTCACCTCAAGCACGCTGTGCCCGTTGCCCGTTCCGATGAGCGTATTTCCATCCTTTAGTCGTACGGCAGAATAGACCTGATCTCCAAACGCTTCAGGGCCATGCCCTGATTTCGGTTGCTTTCCAAAAAGTGGGACATCAAACTCCCAGATAATTTTTCCTGCCGTGTCATATTCACGAACAACACCGTCTTTTTCATGGGCAACAAGATAGGTTCCTGCTGCTGTTTTCCTTACATTGCGAGTGTCTGAATGGTGCGATGGTGTTTCTATGACAAGAGCAATCTCTTTTGTTATCGCCCCATCGCTGTCTACTTCAAGGATACGTGCTGGTCCAGATTCAACAATCATTGTGTCACCATTTGCAAGACGCTGAAACGCATGGACTTCAATTTTTTTGTTTGAATTTCCATTACTCGTCGCATCGTACTCCCAGACTTTTTGTCGCCTCTGATCGAGTTCAATGATATGAGTCCACCCATCTTGGTAAAGAAGATGACCATTCGGTAAAAGGTGAAGATCGTGTATCGCTCCGCACGAGACTTTCCATGCGACGCTTCCATCAGAGTTGACTTCTGCCAGCGTTTTCTTTGATCCATCAGCAGCTATAAGTGAATACCCTGTGACGTTTGCTGGCCCCACCTGAGCTTTCTGCATGTCCTGATGTGCGAGTGCCTGCCCATTATCGGCAGGAAGAGACTCGTGCCAGCTAACAAGCTGCTTACAAAGATGAGCCCGAACCTTTTCAAAATCTGCTGCAATATTGTTTTTTTCACCCGGATCTTTTTGTAGATCGAAGAGCTGTATATTTTGTCCATCATAATCACACAGAAGCTTCCAATTGCCATCTCGAACCGCTAGATCAGGAAGCACTGTATCACCGAGTGCCTTATACATCTTTCTATCGGGTGGCCGCCGCCAATATATTGGACCATGGCTCACTGATTGCTTACCGCGAAGTGCGGGTGACACATCCATCCCATCAAATGGAATTTCTTCACTATGCTGGATTCCCGCAATCTCAAGAAGTGACGGCACAAGATCAAAGGCTGCAAAACATGACTCTGTATCAGTACTTCCACTCGCTTCTTGAGCAACTATTCCGGGGCCCCAGACAACCAGTGGTGATCGAATACCACCTTCGTAGAGCGTTGTCTTTGCTCCACGGAACGGTCCCGCAGAACCAGCACCTGGTTCTGGTCCATTATCAGAACAGATAAGAATGAGCGTGTTTTGCGCAAGCTCTTTATTGTTTTGAATGTGTTCAAAGAGCACGGCAAGCTGCGTATCCATTGCCTCAAGAACAGCCCGATATTTTTCTTGCTTGCTATCGTGCCACTGATCGACCGGCGGCCAGAATGGGCTGTGCACGTCGTCAGGCCACAGATTGAGATAGAACGGCTTCTTGGCAGCGTCTGCCTCTTTGATAAAATCAAGAGCTGCAGCCGTGAATCCGCCTGTGATCGCTGACCGCTGCATCCAGGTGACAGGACTCCCCAGTCGCTCTGCATCCTGCCAGATGCGTCCTTGTTTTCCTTCTGGTGTAATAGTCAGTGGCAGTAGCTTTGCACCCATACCCTCGAAATTTGTGAGCGATCGATCGAAGCCATAGTCAGTAATTGGTGGCGCATCATTCACATCACGCTGCCCGCCCATGTGCCATTTTCCAAAATGCCCCGTCGCGTAGCCTGCATCATGAAGCATTCTCGCAAGGGTTGGTGCTGCCGGATCAAGCCATTCTGCAATACCACGATTCTGATTTGCTGATCGACTGGCAAGAAATGAACCAATACGCCATCGCTGAGGATACTGGCCTGTGGTGAGGGCAACTCGTGATGGTGAGCAGATAGGCGAGTTCACATAGAACTGCGTAAATCGAATTCCCTCTTCCGCAAGCTGATCGATAGCAGGTGTCGAGGCGGCGGTGTTGCCAAAACATGAAAAATCAGCCCACCCCATATCATCGATGAAAACCATGATGATATTTGGAGATTTTTCAGCCGCGTGTGTTCTGTGTCCTGAAAGAAACAGGACACCAATGATCGTCAGGAGTGTGCAATAGATTCGTTTCCTTACGTCAACGCGCATGTCGGCTCCTTATACTGTGGCTTTGTTTGTCACTTCTGTGAAGCGGGTTCGGTCCAATGGACATCCACTCGTGAAGCCCACTCTTCCCAGTCAGAGGCCATGCGCTGCACACGATCGGGTTGCTTTGCAGCAAGGTCAGTCATTTCACACCGATCATCCGCAAGGTTATAGAGTTCCCAGGAGATGGCTTCTGGCATTCGTTTCGACCAAATGATTTTCCAGTCCCCTTGTCGCAGTGCATGGGCGCCTTGATGATCGAACCCTATGGTTCGTTCAGGAATGTCATGGCCACGAAAAGCAGGAAAAAGACTTGTGCCCTCCAGGGGTAGGACATCAACACCTGATTCTTTCTTCGGATAGTGTGCTGATGATGCCTCAATCAGTGTTGGCATAATATCCATCATATGAGCTGGTGCACGCACCCATTCTTTCTGTGGCTGTATACCTTTCGGCCAATGCGCAATGAGCGGTGAGCAGATACCACCTTCGTGAGTGAAATGCTTGTAGAGACGGAAGGGAGTATTACTGAGATTGGCCCAGCCACTCCCATATGCCTGATGTGTGCCGCGTCCACCAATCTCGCGGAGTGCCTTGCCAGTCCGAAGGTCGTTTTGACCTGTTCGTGAACGCCCATCAAATCCAAATGGCCCCCACTCGTAGCATCCTCCATTATCACTAAGGAACAGAATCAGTGTGTTCTCAAGGGAGTTTGTGGATTTGAGATGCTGAACTATTTGCCCAACTCCATGGTCGACCCCTTCAACCATCGCTGCAAAGACAGCCATTCGTCGTGCCAGATCGTGTTGTCGATCATCAGGTAATGAATTCCACGCGGGATTGGGTTTTCCAGAATATCCATTTGTAATGTCATCCTCATCCACAGGCACAAGCGACCGAGGTGTGAGCGTCCATTGCTTTCCATCCGTCAAACCAAGGGCCTGCATGCGATTGAAACGCTCTTCACGTAAGACATCCCAGCCACGTCTGTACACCGCTTCATGGCGATCAACGCGATCGGCAGGCGCCTGAATCGGGAAATGTGGTGACGAATGTCCAAGAAAGACAAACCATGGTTTTTTTGTAGCCTGCCCCTTTTTAATGAACTCAAGACAATATTCATTAAAGACATCGGTTGCGTAGAAATCCTCGGCAGGTGGATCGATCTCCTTTTGTCGTCCTTCTGGAAGCCGAATGTAATACCCTGCATCGTATTGATCATGCGAATGATCTTTCGTGTACCCATAAAATTCATCAAAGCCACGGACAATGGGTCCGGTTGTCGTGTGCATATGCCACTTCCCAACGTAATAGCATCCATACCCTGCTGGTTTGAGAACTTCAGCTAAGGTCACACAGTGATCACTCAGACGACCAAGATACCCCGGGCCTCTTTTTTTGTTCGGCTTATGACTTACAAAGTCACCGATGCCAGCCTGCGTTGGATAGAGCCCTGTCATAAGTGATGCTCGACTCGGACAGCATCGTGCCGATGTATAAAACTGTGTCAGACGAGCACCGCCAGCTGCCAGTGCATCGATGTTCGGCGTTGGAATTTCACCACCATAACAGCCTAAGTCTGAATACCCCAGATCGTCAGCCAGAATGACAAGAACATTTGGCTGTTGGGCGGCATCAACGGAGATCCAACAGCAAAAAAATAACACGAGCACGACAGTGAGTGTACTCAACGAATGACAAAACGTTCCTATCACGTTTGGAATTTTCATCATCCCAGCAATTCTTTGATTGGTTGTACGTGTTCGACACCAACCAATTTCTGGTCGAGACCGCCGAAGAAATAACTCAGTCGATTTGGATCGAGACCCAGCAAGTGAAGCACTGTGGCATGGAGACTCTTCACGTGATACCCAGCTTTTTCTCCATTGCCATGTCCCGGCCCGGGTGCAATAGCTGCTGCACCGAGCTCGTCAGTCTCACCAACACTGATCCCACCCTTCACACCACCGCCTGCCATCCACATCGTAAAGCCAAAGGAATTGTGATCTCGCCCTGTTCCTTTTGCATACTCAGCTGTTGGCTGCCGGCCGAACTCACCTCCCCAGATAACAAGTGTTTCATCAAGAAGGCCTGACCGCTTCAGGTCAGCAAGCAGACCCGCAATTGGACGATCCGTATTTCCTGCGTGAAAGGCATGGTTTTTTTCAAGGTCACCGTGAGCGTCCCAGTTGTCATCATTATGGGCACCACCAGAATACACCTGTACAAAGCGGACCCCACGTTCAACCATTCGACGGGCCAAAAGACATTGTCGACCAAAGTGGGATGTCCGATCCTGATCAAGACCGTAGAGCTTTTTTGTCTCCACAGTTTCTTGAGAAAGATCAACTGCCTCAGGAGCATGCTCCTGCATGCGCCACGCTAATTCATAGGAAGCAATTCGAGCTGCCAGTTCCGAGTTGTCTCCCCGCGATAGAAAGTGTTCTGAATTTGATTGTTGCAATGAGTTCAGCAAGGCACGCTGAGCAGCCAAAGGCATATCGTCTGGTGGAGCCAAATTCAGAATTGGATCTCCCTGACTGCGAAGAAGCGTTGCCTGGTAGGTTGCTGGCATATAACCACTTGCCCAGTTCTTTGCTCCTGAGATGGGGCCACCCTTTTTATCTAGCATGACAACAAATCCTGGAAGGTTTTCATTCACACTTCCAAGGCCGTAATTTACCCACGACCCAAGGCACGGTGCACCCGACTGAATTTTTCCTGAATTCATCTGAAGCATTGCTGACCCATGGATTGGTGAGTCTGCCGTCATTGAATGAATAAATGCAATGTCATCAACATGCTGACCAATATGAGGAAAGAGATCACTCACCCACTTTCCACATTCACCGTATTGTTTGAACTTCCACTTCGGCCCAACGGCGCGGCTTTCACTTCGCTCACCACCACGACCTTTTGTCTTCACCTTGATGATTTTTCCATCGAGTGGATACAGAGCAGGCTTGTAGTCAAACGTGTCCACATGACTTGGCCCACCGTACATAAATAGAAAGATGACGCTCTTTGCTTTTGGTGCAAACATTGGCAGTTTCGCTGCCAGTGGATTCTGATATCCAGTAACCCCGTCAGCTGCATGTGTTTGGTTTGCAAAGAAGTTGCCGTCCAGCAGGCCCGAAAGTGCAAGGCCGGCAAACGAACCACCAGCCTCCCAGAAAAACTCCCGACGGGTATTGCCACAGAATGAACCACGGGGTTTGGGATCACTTGTATTCATTGTGTATTCCAACTTTTCTTGTATGAATAAATCTATTCTTGTCCAAATCAGTCGAGATAAGCAAACTCGTTGAGATTCAAAAGAAACAGGCAATACAACTCGAGTGATCGCCCTGGGCTGATACCCTCTGTCATTTCCAATTCATTGATTAACGCAAGGCCGTGTTGTACTTCATCGTCTGTTGGCTCACGGACCAGCGCCACTTCAATGGCACGACGCACACAGGATTTTGTGTCGGCCATGTCCGGGCCGCCAGCCTCGGCTGCAATGCGTTCAGCAAATACCTTTGATTGTTGTTGCATGAATTCACTATTCATCATGCCAAGAGCCTGTGTTGGCTGCGTTGTGACAAACCGGACCGGACATGTTGTATCGGTATCAGCCAGATCAAAATCAGCAAGAATCGGCGTGATCAATGAACGCTTTACATGAACATAAACACTCCGGCGAGCCTGTTCCTCCGGCGACGAATTTCCCCACCCCTTACCTGGTTTCGACTGAGTCGCCAGCACTTCCTTAGGAATCGCCGGGTATATTCCGGGACCAAACATCTTTGGATTAAAAGCACCACTGACTACATGCACAGAATCCCGTAATTCTTCTGCCGAAAGGCGTCGCATGTCAAATCGCCAAAATGATTCGTTCCTTGAATCCTGTGCGTATGCTTCTTCATTTGGTGTCGAGGCGGCCTGATACGCCGCTGACATCAGAATTGTTTTCTGTAGACCCTTGAGTTGCCAGTCTTGCCGAAGGAGTTCTGTCGCCATCCAGTCAAGTAATTCTGGATGCGTGGGAGGGTCACCAGCAAACCCAAAGTTGCTAGGGCTTCGAACGATCCCACGACCAAAGTGATACTGCCATATACGATTTGCAAGCACCCGTGCGGTCAGAGGGTTCTCTACTGACACGATCCACTTTGCAAGGGCGAGTCGCCTGCCAGTTGAGCGACCGTTTTCTGGTGGCTCAATAACAGGAGTTGCTGCTTTCAAAACAGATGGAAATGCCGGCTCAACAAGAAGCTCAGAAGACGTCTCAGCGTGAGGGTTTCCGCGATAGAGGACGAACGTATCTGGTGATTTATTTCCATATTCCGTAACAACAAGAGCGGCTGGCATCTTGGCAAGTTCGGCTTTTTCGTGCTCCAACTGCCGTATCTTTACATGCCATGCTTTTAAATCTTTCTTCGTCAGTTCATCTCGTGCCTGCTCGCCATACTCTTTGATACGTCGCTGAATAGCCTTCACTTCTTCACGGGCTTCCTGCAGCCGGCGATTTCTATCAACTGCAATATCTTTCGCTTCTACAGGGGTCATTTTTCCTTCTGGGAGTGGCTGCTCGATGAAGTCTGGATTCATCTGCCGATCACCCATGGGGGTGATGTTCTGAAAGAATGCAAGAAGTGAGTAGTAATCTTTCTGAAGAATTGGATCTATTTTATGATCGTGACAACGCGCACAATCAACAGTCATTGCAAGAAATGTTTTTGCTGTGGTGGCCACGATATCGTCAAGCTGATCATAACGATGCTGTAGTTTGTCGGCTGGTTCATCATCCCAGATACCAAGACGATAGTATCCCGTTGCAATCAGGCTCTCTGCGGTTGGCTCTGGAATTTCATCTCCCGCAAGTTGTTCAATAACAAAGTCGTCGAATGGTTTATCGTCATTGAATGATCGGATGACGTAATCACGATACCGCCATGAATGTGGTTTGTTTCCATCCCGCTCGTAGCTATTGGTATCTGCGTAGCGAACAAGATCAAGCCAGTGACGAGCCCACTGCTCGCCGTAATGCGATGACGCTAACAGCCGATCCACAACTCGCTCCCACGCCTGTGGTGATGTGTCAGCTACAAAGTCTTGGACTTCCTGTTCCGACGGTGGTAGACCCGTTACGTTGTAGGTCGCCCGTCGCAATAACGTTCGACGATCTGCTTTGGGCGGTACAGGCAATGAATGCTCTGCCAGGCCTGCCTGAATAAATACATCGATGGGATTCATTTCACCAGCACTGCTCTTGGCAGAACGCTCAGGAACATCGGGTCTTACGAGTAAACGAAATGCCCAGTGCTCTTTCCACTGTGCCCCTTCATCGATCCAACGACGTAGTGCAGAAACTTCATCAGCGGTTAGTCGCGCACCTTCCGGTGGCATTTGAAGATCAGGGTCTGAGGATGTCACACGCGATAGAATCTCACTCGAATCGACATCACCTGGCACGATCGCCTGATACCCGCTATCAAGTTCAGCAGTTGCGGATGCTGCAGTATCGAACCGCAAACCCGCTTCCTGTGTATCCGGGCCATGGCACGCAAAACATCGCTTGGCCAGCAGTGGCTGAATATCTCGGGAGAAATCAGCGGCTGTCACCTGCAGTGAACAAGAGAAGCTGGAAAAAACAACCAGTGCCGCTCCGAATGCTGCCGTGGGGGAAATACGTTGTGACATAACAAATGAGTTCCTCTGAAAGACTATCTCTTATTGTAAGCACGTCTTACCGGAAACAAAAAAATACATTTGAATCGCTCTATCTATTGTGTTGCTTTTGTCACTCTAGAACGATGGAGACGCATATTCTAGATGCAAAACCCGCAACACAGCGTATCGTGTGAACTGTGATAGATCATATGATATTGCGCATTCTTGCTACGCTATTTTACAGACACGTTTTGGCCAAGCAATTTCACATATGATGAGGCTGCATGGTCAACAGAAGAAGAACTACAGTGGTTCTGAAACGTGTCCATGAAGTACGAGGTCTCTGACCACCACGAATACTTTTTATCTACAATCTTTTCACCCCTTTTATTCAAAAATCATGTCACCATTTACACTTGAAAATCGAGTTGCTCTTGTCACTGGGTCGTCGACAGGACTCGGAAAAGAAACGGCGGCATGCCTTGGTCGAGCCGGTGCAAAAATTGCTCTGAACTATGCCAATAATAAGAATCGAGCAGAGTCTGCTCTTGCTGAATTCCGCGCCGAGGGAATTACAGCTGAACTTTTTCAGGCAAATATTACAGATGCTGAAGAAATCGACACCATGGTGACGGCGATTGAGCAGTCTCTTGGCCCAATTGATATTGCTGTTATGAATGCCACACCTGCTCAGCCACTCAAACCTATTGAAGAATATGACTGGGACTTCTATCAGCAGATGCTCGATTTTTTCATAAAGAGTCCGTATCTACTCGCCCGCCGACTTTTACCAGGAATGAAAGAACGTAAACGCGGCAGGCTTATCAACATTACCAGTGAAACTTTTTTACTGGGTGTCGCGCCATTTTCAGCCTACGTTGCAGCCAAAGGTGGCCAGACAGGATGGTCACGCAGCATGGCAAACGAACTCGCTCCCTATGGCATCACAGTCAATATGGTTGCCCCCGGATGGGTACCAACAGAGCGGCATAAAGATGACCCAGAGGAAGATAAGGAAGCATACGCTCAGACTGTTCCCATGGGCCGATGGGGCAAACCTGACGATGTTGGCTGGGCTGTCACCTACTTTGCCAGTAATGAAGCTTCATTTGTGACCGGCCAAACCATTGCAGTGAATGGTGGAAAAACTGTCTGGTAATGTTTCATATCGCTTTAGAAACGACCAAGTGTCGACTGAATTTGATCGTTTACCTGACTCATTCCCACACGGATACTATCAAGCACCTTCTGTGGATCTACCTCAACAAGATTAAAATACCCTCCTGCTGAATTCTTTGAGTCAGCGGGATAGAGGGCAAGGCTTGGAAGCTGAAGGCCGCATTGCTTACAGACTGTTCGCTGTTCACAACTGCACCAACTCTGATGTCCGTGGTTGTGTGATATGACTTGAGATTGGGTAATAGAGGGCGGCTGTGCTGCTGCAGCCTCCATGACAATTTCATTTGAAACAACCAATGGTGGACGTTCCGCTGGCGTGCCAGATGATCCATAGACGTCATCCATCCAGTCAAATGGTTCGTCAATTGCACCGGTTTCAGCAGTCACCTGATTTGTATGCCCCGGAACGAGCAGAAGAGTCTCTTCGGCTGGCTGGCATATATTTTCTTTTTCACATAATGGCTGTGATTTTGGCCGCCAACCATCACCTGTTTCATTTGCAGGCACTCGACTTGCAGTTGCGACAACACATGTCACGCCTACGGCATACAGAATTTCTCGACATGGTTTCAGCATTACAATTTCCCCCGGCAGTGATTCAGGCCATCATCCTGACTCTGATTGCAAATCGTTCTCGATGAAAAGAAGAATCGGTACAGGCAGTACGACCAGAACGGTATTCTCAGAAAGGAAGGCAGCCGTTTCCCAGATTACCCGGCTTGCCACCACTCAAGGGCTCACGTCATGGGTAACCATCTACG
Source organism: uncultured Planctomycetaceae bacterium (assembly GCA_913052575.1). GTDB lineage: Bacteria > Planctomycetota > Planctomycetia > Pirellulales > UBA1268 > UBA1268. The sequence goes on along the minus strand of CAJXFK010000044.1, from coordinate 10,934 downwards.
CATCAAAATAGAGACAAAATTCCCATGGATGAGGACGAGATTGAAGCGGTGTAATCTCATTGTCTCGCTTGTGAGAAATCCAGGTACGAATGACATCTTCGGTGAAGACGTCTCCCCGTAAGAGAAATTCGTGATCTTGCTCAAGCGCGTCAATCGACTCATCAAGCGCAGTTGGTGTTTTCAGAACATCAGCCAACTCTTCAGGTGGCATATCATAAATATCCCGATCAAGCGGCTCACCAGGATCAGTACGGTTTTGGATCCCATCGATAGCTGCCATAAGAATTGCCGAAAACGCAAGGTACGGATTACACGTTGGGTCTGGACACCGAAATTCAATCCGTTTTGTTTTTGGATTCGTTGAATACATCGGAATTCGACAGGCTGCCGATCGATTTCGTTGAGAATAGGCCAGGTTAATTGGTGCCTCATACCCCGGCACCAGTCGTTTGTAGCTGTTGGTTGTTGGGTTCGTCAGGGCAAGAAGAGCTCGTGCATGTTTCAGAATTCCACCAAGAGCATGGAGTGCGACATCCGAAAGGCCGGCGTATCCAGAGCCACCAAAAAGTGGATTTCCGTCTTTCCATAACGATACATTCACATGCATTCCAGAGCCGCTGTCACCGTAAATTGGTTTCGGCATAAAGGTCGCTGTCCGGTCGTGTTTTCGGGCAACATTCCGAACGATGTACTTATAAAGGCACAGTTGATCAGCCATTCGCACAAGACTTTGATATCGCATATCAATTTCACACTGACCAGCTGAAGCAACCTCATGATGTTGTGCTTCAACATCAATACCACACTGAATCATGGTGAGCATCATTTCCGTTCGGATGTCCATCATCTGATCGGTTGGTGGAACTGGACTGTACCCTTGACGATGGCGGACCTGATATCCGTGATGACCACTTCCCCGATTCCACTCTGCTTCAGCTGAATCGATTGAGTAAAATCCCTGATGTGCATTCTGATCAAAGTGGGCAGCATCAAAAACAAAAAACTCTGCTTCTGCTCCAATAAAACAGGTATCAGCAATACCTGTTCCCTCTAGATAGATTGCCGCCTTGCGAGCAATGAAGCGAGGATCACGAGAATAGTCTTCACGAGTAATTGGATCTTGCACCATACATATGACAGCAAGTGTTGGCACTGTAGTAAATGGATCGACAAATGCTGTATCAGGAACTGGAACAAGCAGCATGTCACTTTCATTAATTGCCTGCCATCCACGAATACTCGATCCATCAAACCCAATTCCATCTTCAAAGACTTCTTCTTCAAGCTTTGCAACAGGAATAGTGAAATGCTGCCAGGTACCAAGAAAGTCAACGAATCGGAGATCGACGGCTTTCACTTCTTTCTCGCGACACATCGCGATCACTTCACGGGGCTTCATAATTGCTCTCGACGGCTTTTGACGATGAACTAGAGACAGTAAGAATTTACACCGAATGGGCCTGAATTGGCAGCAGTGTAGTTCTCCCCCGGACTTCTACTGACTGGTCCTGGCAAGAAAGCCCCGTCTTGTCGCTCGTTGAGAGAATTTATCAACTGCAAAAAGCGTGGATGGTCTCTAGGTATCTGGATGACTCTTCCACTTTTTCTACGGAATTCCGTCACATCATCGACGGTGCACCAAGAATTCCATCACCATCAAGATCTACTTGAAACAAATTTTCTTTCGAGACCACGGTAGAGTCTGTTGGTCCTTCTTCTTCTTGGAAGATCCCATTCTCATCGAGTATCCAGGCAAACGCACCCCATTCGCTCACATCAAGAACCCGCAGCCGACCAAGATCATCACGAGCAGCTGCAACAAGTGTGGCCGTCCCACGAACAAGCGGTATATCACCGTTGAAATAATCATCTGCCCGACGAACCAGAAGTGGTTCACCAGAAGCTTCCTGCACAAAAGCCAAACCAGTTGTTGGGTCAACAAGTAATCGAACCGATGTTGTTGCTGAAACGAGATTCAGCGATGAATTCGACGGAGGGGTTGGCTGTGCTGTCGTTCCATCTGTCGGTACAACTATTTGATTGGGTAATGTTTCCATTGGTATTGGCTGGATGAGCTGATCAGATCCCGCAATCCGTTGCCGTGTGACTGTTGTTCCTATCGGCACCTGGAACGACGTATTATCGTTGAACCGAACAGTCAGTTCTTCCTCTCCAGCGTTATGTGCAACGTACGTTGTCACTCCTTCTTTTTGAAAGACTGCTGAAAGTGGATGATCGCCTCGTAATACCGATGTCGGTGTTCCAATATTCGAAAGAACACTTGTCCAGAAATAAGTCTGTGCCATTGACTGGCCTTCTTCGGTTCCTATGCCGCCAGAGGCGAGTCGATTCGCTGCGGACTCTGGACTAACGAGGGCCTCATACTGCAGTATGATTCCTGGCCAATCATCAATGACACCACCACCGAGTTGCTCAATTTCAGCAAGCAACGCTGTTGGATCACGAGCCATTTCTGCAAGATAAAAGGAGCCACCATGAAATGGTAAGAAATTGATTCCTTTAATCATCTCTGGTTCTGCAGAAAACCAGGTGGCATGGCTCCCTCCATCACCCCAGACCATTCCGAGTGATTCATGTTGAAAACCTTCTGGAAAAACTGTGCCGTACCGATCGAACCAGTACTCTGAAATAGCCTCCGCCTCAACGCTATAAAGCATCTGCCCCAAACCTGTCATGCCCGCGTCATTTGTCATCTCACCCCAGAGCACGACAGCTGTTGCGAAATTCATTGCTTCTGAACTTGATTCATGATTGTTCCCGCTCGCAAAAGCACCGTGTCCCGATGCCCATGAGTGTCCAGCCATTGGGCTAAAATTTCGTAATCGAGGCAGTATGCTGCCAGCAACATCGGTCCCGGCAACGTCAGCTACAAGAAGGTCCACCATCTGCTTTTGATTCATTGCCCATGCACTGTCAAAACTTCCTACAAGGGCAGCAGCGTGTATAAAGTATCCATAATGAAAATGATGATCGTTCAGATCACCCGCGGAACCAAAGCTGTCTGGATATCCCTGAAGTGTGTCCCACTGGGCGTTATAGGCAAAGTGTTTGTCACCGGCCTCACCTGTTGCCGTGAACCAGTCATTCAATTCATTTTTGAGTGCTGTTAGAATCCGATCACGAATGTCTGCCTGCCCAGTGATCTCGGCTAGTTGAGCAAGTTGTGACAGTTTGAGCATGGCTTTTCCCGCCCAATAGGTATCACCATAGCGATTCAGTGTGGCTGCAGGGTTTACTGCAGCCGGATCATTACGCACCATCTCCTGAAGCGTATTGCGTTGCACTTCTGTGAGCACTGACGGAAGTGTTGGCAGCACACCTCGAGCTGGGACTGACACATCGAAACCAGCTGTTGAAACCAGGCCCAACTCACCACGTGGACTGATATACCCCGAAGACGCCACCGATTGCCCAAGTGAATCTGGTGTTGCTGCCAACCGGGTCAGATGTGGATAGGCAGCGAAAAGAATCTCAGCAGAGTCATCTGACACGAATTCGTATCGCAATTGAATATCAAAAGGATCTGAAACTGTGTCCCATGAAAACTGTGTCGTCTCTGGGCGATTGTTCGCCGTTTGGAGAAATTGTGATCGTATCTCCTGATTACTTTCCGGAAGAAGTCCGACAGCAAGTGCGCCACGTTCAACGCCACGTACAACAAGACCCTCTGGCTGAACCTCAACCTGCGATCCTTCCGGGCCAAGAATAAGTGATGTCCGGCCAGCTACGGTAACAAACGCATAATTATTTTGAGTTTCAATGTCAGCATTTCCATCGGTCGGCACAACAACCAATTGATCAAAATCAATATCGTCTAGCCACACCACTGGTGAGCCCTGTGCAAGCGTGGCAGCAGGCTGGCTATCACCCCCAATCCACCGGCCAGTAAAGGACCAGTCACCGTATGCTTCAACTGCGAACTGATCGGCAGTACCTTGTTGAAAAAGTTCGACTTGTAGGTCAAACCGATGCGGTGTTTTATATTCCGATGTTGTGGCGCCTGTCACAGCAACAGTCGTCTCAGTGGGTGCACCAAAAAGAAGACCGGTTGAGGTAGCTTGCACTGTCAATGGATGAGCATGAAGCGGCGCAGAAAAATCATCACCAAATACTGGCATGACCACAGATGACCACCAGTCGGAAGACGGTACTGCCTGATTGAAGCTTAATGTTGTCAGTGGCTGTAGTGCAGTGCCATCAAAACGACGAGGAAGTGCGTCACCGACTGCAGGAGAACCAAGAATACGACCATCTGCTATCGCATCAGCAAGTGCTGGAGTGACTTGGGTTATCGGGAGCGGCTGATCAAGATTGATTGGTGGTGCAGGCTCTCGTGGCAATGGTGGCTCAGGACTTGGAGCTGGTGGTTCGACGGGCACTGGCTCTTGAGGAAGTTCTGGAATTGGCTCTGGATTAGTTGGTGGCTGACTCGGCTCAGGGCCCGGTACCTCGTCAACTGGAGAAATCATTGGTGGTGCTACCAACGTTTCACCAATCACACGAAATGGTGTTGTCGCTACGCTTCTTTCCCCTGCCGCATCTGTTGCAACGACTGTGACGACATACTCCCCTGCAGCAGGAGGCGAAAGCATGAGTCGCCAATGACCATCATCTGCAACGATGTCACCGTCATGCCATTGAAGCGATCCAAAACTTGCATCAGGACGCCAGTACGCACCGCCTTCGTGCCGTACTGCAAGCCTCAGGCTTGTTATGTCATCAGAATCAGTAACAGTTCCGTGAATTCCATTCGATACTCCCGTACGCATGACAACATCAGAAGTTGGCCAAACAAGATTGAGAGCAGGACCATTGAGCGTTGGCAGAGGAATGCTGATTTCAAACGTAGGTCGCGTTGGAAGAACTGGCCTTGGAGGCCGCGGTGTAACAGGATCCGGCCCCATCATCGGAGGCTGCATGGGGGCACTGACTGGCGGCAATTGAACAGGACCGGAAGCTGGTATGCCTGGGAGTGTTGCATCAAGCACAAGTGGTGAAGGTGTAAACGGCTGCTCTAATCCCATGGGATTTGGTCTGGCTGCATTTCCATCAGTACCGGCTACCGTTGGCCACCGAAGATTGTCATTCACCCGACGCACAAAGCCATCATAGAGATTGCCCTCGGCATCCTGTTCTGGCCAAGGTGTATGAATAAAATCAGCGTGCATACTCCACCCAGGCGCATAGTCAGGGTGTTCTGCTGTCATTGAGTCTGATGAAAGGACTAATGTGGCATCCTGTGGTATTCGGCCGTAGTGAATCTGCAGCTGAAGTTCTGGCAGGAGATACGGATGACTACTCGGACCACCGTCGCCACCCCGATCATACGCCATATGATCTTTGAAATTTGTTCCGGTGAGACTTGTACCGTCCCAGAACTGGGGAAACATAACAACCGCTTGGAGTGGTAGATCCTGCCACTCCTCTCCTTGTGGTATGTGGTCAAACTGTGTCGAAGTCCCGATGTAATTCCAGAACATGACAGCTGTTGACTGGCGTTCGGTTGGCATGGCGGACCCGGCAATAATCGATAGGCCTGCGGGCATGTCGACGATCTTGCTTGGTTCGAGTGGTTTTTGAACAGCGTAATAAGCAATTGAACTATCCCGTGGTGTTACAAATGCATTGCTTGTTGTATTCAACAAACTCGGCACCCAGTAAACCGAAAGATTATTTGCTGGATCTGCAGCCGATGCACCTGCCTGCATCAGACTTTCGAGTGTCGAGTTTTCATGAACACTCGGATTTACAAAAAAATCATGAGCGTGCCAGAAGTCCGGATTACCCGGTGCCAAAAGTGGATCAATAGTGTCACGCTTCGCAAAATTTAGCCGAGAATGAAATTCTCCCAGCGGCATCCCGGTAATGTCCCAGGCAGAGGGCTGTCCTGAATCAGACAATCCTTGCCCCCAGGTAATGGGTACTGCACTTCCAGCTGGTAGAGGAGATACCACCTGGTCGGTCATCTGTATTGATATTTCCATACTGGCAGGCACAGGAGTAGCAATCAGAGTATCTGTTCCGAGAAATTCACTACTCGATGTCACCGAGAGAAGCATCCGTTGTTCCAGTCGCTCAGTTCCAAGAGAACAAAGCGCATCGGTACCACAATGCGTGTCAAAGCGGCTCGATACCCCCAAAAGAAGTCGAAGCCAGATCCAGTTACTCATGGCAGAATGCCTCGCGACGGATGCCGCTATGCCCTACCTTGCCCTTCGGTCTAATTGATTGACTCAAGGTGGTGAGCAGATCAACTGTTTCATTAAAAAATCCAACGAGAAAGACTCACGAACGAAGAACAGCAAGATTTTTTGATGCTGCTGTTTACCATGTGACACTTGGTAGTCTTGACAAAACAATAAGGGAAGATCGGCGTACCAATACCTATCAAGGCGTTAACATATCAAGGCACCAAGACATTAAGCATCGTATCGGGGCTCTGATTGATCACGTGGTGCCTTCTTGCGAAAGCGTTGCTTCTGTTTGTGTCATTCTCACGACACCAGAAAGCGTTGTTCCTGAAAGCAGAACCGCTCGCACTTCACCTGCAGACCTTGTAGTACGCAATTCATACAAACCACTATCAACTCGCCGGGCAAATCCTCGCCCGCCAGAAACTTCTCCCTCAATTTTATGGAGCCAGGCAAGTCGATGATCTGGGAGTTGGGAGGCAGCTACTGAAGGTCCTTCCGCTACAGGAATCTCAGCAAGTCGCCACGTTTCACAGGCCTTCGCCTGTTCCAGCAGAAGATCAAAATGCTTCCCTGCCGGGTCATCTGGATGGCCGATATGTTCAAGGAGCACAAACTGTAACACGAGTTCCGTCATTCTTCAGGGATTTCTGTCATTCTTCAGGCTAGTACTCTTCTGCTGCCACTGAAGAATTTTCTCCACCGATGCCGAATGGTCTCGGCTTATGTCGAACAACACGTCGTACGTTTTCATCGCGAAGGCGTTCGATCGCCGCCTCCAGGCTCATCGCACCAAGGTCACCATCCAAACGGTCTCGCATACTGACGGTACCAGCAGCTTCATCCCGTGGACCACAAACGACCATCATGGGGATAAGCTCAAGCTGTGCCTTCCGAATTTTTGCACCGAGTTTTTCAGCATCGAGATCAATGCCAACCCGCAGACCAGCTGCCTTAAACGCTGCTTCTACCTTTCTGGCATATGCCTCACTTTTTTCACTGACCGGAAGAATGCGAACCTGCTCGGGTGCGAGCCATAGCGGGAACGCACCGGCAAAGTGCTCAATCAGCACACCAATAAATCGCTCCATACTGCCAAGGGGCGCCCGATGAATCATCACTGGTTTATGGCGACCGCTATCTGAGCCAATGTACTCAAGATCAAAACGCTCAGCGCTAGGCAGATTGTAGTCCAGCTGCACCGTGCCAAGCTGCCATTCCCGACCTAGAGAATCATTAATGACAAAGTCGATTTTTGGACCATAGAACGCTGCTTCACCCGGCTCTGGTTCACAGCCCGGAAGATTCATTTCCCTGGCAACTTTTTCAATCGCGGCTTCTGCTTCATCCCAACGCTCAGGGTCACCAACATACTTGTCACTTGATTTATCTCGGAATCCTAGCCGAACACGATAAGAATCAAAGGCAAGGCTTTCAAGCACCTTCACCGTGAAGTCGATACAGCCTGCCACCTCATGCTCAACCTGGTCCGGTGTACAAAAAATATGGGCATCGTCTTGAGTAAATCCACGCACTCGGGTCATTCCACCGAGCTCACCCGATTGCTCGTATCGATAGACAGTGCCGAACTCAGCAAGCCGTAAAGGGAGTTCACGATAGCTTCGTGGCCGAGCTTTATAGATCATCGTATGATGCGGACAGTTCATTGGCTTGAGCAGATACTGTTCATCTTCATGCATCACAATCGGCTTGAACTGGCTGTCGGCATAGTAGGGAAAGTGGCCTGAAATCTTGTAGAGATCAACTTTGCCAATATGAGGCGTGTAAACTGGCTCATACCCACGTGCTGTCAGTTCTTCTCGAACAAATCCTTCGAGCACACTTCGTAGCGTAGCGCCCTTCGGCATCCAAAGGACAAGTCCGGAGCCGACGAGTGGGCTTATCGTGAAAAGATCCAGTTGTTTCCCAAGGACACGGTGATCTCGCTTTCGGGCTTCCTCTAAGGCTTCAAGGTGTCTGTCAAGGTCTTGCTGTGTAAACCAGGCTGTTCCATACAGTCGCTGAAGCTGCGCATTCTTTGCATCACCCTTCCAATAGGCACCGGCAAGACTTGTCAATTTAAATCCACCAATACATCCTGGGCTCGGTATATGCGGGCCTCGACACAGGTCAACGAATTCACCCTGTCGATAAAACGAGAGTGATGGGTGCTCTGCTAAACCAGTCTCAATATGTTCGACCTTAAGAGGCTGGTTGAGATCACGAACAATTTCAACTGCTTTCTCACGATCAACCTCAACGCGTTCGAATGCTTCATCTTCTGTAATGATCTTCCGCATTTCTTTTTCAATTTTTGGAAGATCTTCTTCAGTGATAGGTTTTTCTGCACGCATGTCATAGTAAAACCCATCGCCCACTGTTGGGCCGAAAGCCAGTTCCACACCCTCAAACAGTCGCATGACGGCTCGTGCCATAATATGAGCAGCCGAATGCCGCATGACCGGCAGCGCGCGAGGATCACCTGGCAACAGGAATTCGACGGCCGGCTCTCCTTCTTCTGGCAGGAGACTGTCGAGTCCAACGACTTTTCCATCAAGGGCGGCAGCGATTGGCCTTTTCTTTCTTTTTGTCTTTTCCGTCACAAAGGTCGCGACAATATCCGCAAGACGAGTACCAGAGGGAAATGATTTTATTTCGGCTGGGGTCGTAGATTTTTTTGGATCAATCAGATGAATAGTTGGCATGAATGGAAAAGTCCTTGTCTTTCAAATACAAAAAGAAAGCAGAATACTCTTATGTAGTTATGGCACAGTAACGTGCCCCCTATCTTTGAGACAAGGCGGGCTTATGCCTTCCCTGCTGGCTCCTGATACACCTCGGCGGCTCGTCGCATTTTCTCATGCTCAAGACGCCTCAGATTGTAGGCCGTAATCACATCTTTTCGTGTGATGATGCCGATCAGGTGCTGTCGGTCATCAGCCGAAACTACAGGAAGTTCATCGACATTGGTCGCTGTAAACTTGCCCAATGCTGTGTTCAGATCGTCATCCGGCGTCACTGTCACGACATTTCCGTTCATGACATCTCGAGCATTGGCAATCTGCCAAATTGTATCGTCATAGAGATAGCCTCGTACATCTTCTTCTGAGAAAATCCCGACCAGCTTTCCGTGAGCATCCACCACAGGGAAGTATCGTTGAATAGATTCTGCCAATGCGTGGACAATATCATCAAGGGTTGTTCCTTCGTGAATAAGCTTTAACTCTGGAGCTCGTTTAAAGACGTTGTCTACTTTAATGCCTTCGAGAACATCAACGAAAAAATCTCCACGGTGTGCTGGTGAGTCAAGTCGCGTTGGGACTTGCTTTATATAGAGTGTCCAGCGGCGTCCTAAGAGAAAGGTGAGCGTTGAGACCCAAAGTGTTGGCAGCAGCAGACTGTAGCCCCCAGTCATTTCACTCACCATTAAGACCGTTGAAAGTGGTGCGCGTGCACACCCTGAGAAGAAACCGGCCATACCGACAATAGCAAAAGCTTCTGGCTGTTTTACAAGGTCGGGCCACAAGGCATGAAAAACGATCCCGACCGCCCCACCAAGACAGCCACCAATCACCATTGATGGGCCAAAGACACCGCCTGAACCGCCTGATGAAATTGTCAGCGAGGTTGTCAGAATCTTGACAAGTGCAACGGTGACAAGGAGCAGAGGACCTACTGTCTCGCCTGAGGTAAAGAGCTTCTGAAGAATACCATAACCACTTCCAAGCACAGCGAGTGCGTCATGATTTTGTTCAAAGGCAAACCAGAGACCAATGCCAATAAGCCCAGCGAGAGTAGCGCCAATAAGTGGCCTGACATGTGGAGGGACTGGCAATTTTTTGAAAAGATGATGAATACCGTAAAACGTCTGGATGTACAGCACGCCGGCAAGTGCAAGTACGATAGCCATAGCACCGTACGGCAACAGTTCCAGCGGTGAGTCGATTGCATATCGAATGTTTGCACCAAAAAGTGGCACAAAGCGAAGTGATGGAGGAAGCCAGAGGCAGAACACAGAGTAGGCAACTGCTGAGGAAATAGCAGCTGGAACAATCGCATCACTTTCGATATCGGCATCCCGATAGAGGATTTCTCCTGCAAACACTGCACCGGCGAGTGGTGCGCGAAAAATTGCACCAACACCGGCACCCATGCCGGCGGCGAGCATAATACGGCGGTCACGTGCAGGGAGTTTGAGTAAACCCCCTAAGTATGAACCAAACCCGGCACCAATTTGTGCAATTGGTCCTTCACGCCCGGCAGACCCACCAGTGCCGAGGGTAATTGCGGATGCAATCGTTTTGATAATTGGAATACGACCACGAATTTCACCACGCTTATTATGGAAGGCGTCAATTGCTGCATCCGTTCCGTGACCCTCTGCTTCAGGGGCGAAGGTGTAGACAAGCACTCCGGAGGCAAGTCCACCACCGGCCATCACAAGGACAAGCAGCCATGGGCGAAACCCACTATGGTCCTCTGGCTCATGAATATTCTCAGCCTGTTGGTTAACCTCATTAGGCATTTCTTCAAAGAGAGCGCCTTCCGCTTCTGCTTCACGGGGGTGAAAGCCTGCAATTTGCTGAAGGGCTGTAAACTGGACTGCCTGCCCTATTGCGTGAAACCCTATGGCACCAAGGCCGGCCACCAGGCCAATGATGGCCGAAAGAAGAAACCACTTTCCTGTTGACCGCAGTTCAAAGCGTTTCAGGACGGAAAGAA
>CAJXFK010000043.1 GCA_913052575.1 uncultured Planctomycetaceae bacterium | reverse complement strand
AGAGATACCCGATTTCGGTTCTCCAGGGACTCCGCTTATTCGGAATGCGTCCCATGCCAACAAACACTCGGTTCTGGTTGTAACCGGTTACTGCTCCCCAATCGGTATCGCGAAGATGGAAAAATATTTCATCCCAGGCTACCCAGAGCAGATCAGGATGATGCTCAAGTGGTTTCTGTGCTCGCACAAGTTGTCGGAAACGCCAGCCAACCTGTGCCCCAGCTGAGACAAAACGCTGCTCTAGTCGACTACGAAATTGGAATGAAACATCGCCCTGCTGCCGAGTTGTTATCCATTGCTGCCAGAATCGGTTCTCATGAATATCAAAACCTGGGATTCTTTCTCCAATCCATGCATAGCCAGCCCAGACAGAATTTTTATCATTCAGTCGACGTCCGATACCTGGTCGAATAATTCCTTGAGTAAATACAAAGTCGTCACCAGAATATCTCCAATGGGCATCAAGCCACCAGAGGGCATCATCACTCTGAATTCTTGGACCGCGGAATTGGCCCTGTGAAAGGTAGGCTGTCCAGATGCCGGCATCTTGAACTGCATGAACGAATGGTGCGCATGCGGAAAAATACACCAGGCCAATGAGCATGCTGGAAAGAAATCGTATCGTGTTGGAATAAAAGGAATTCATATAAAAGAAAAATCAAAGCTCATGGCCTAAGGGCTCATGCAGGTAGGAAGCATGCCTCTGGCAAACCCTTTATTGGAAAGGATCGGCAAAAAACGAGGGTTCAATAACTCGTGTTGAATGTGGTTTTCTACGAGGAGCAGGTAGGCCTGAGGGACGGGGTAACACTGGCAGTTTTCATTAACTTTTACGAATGAGATAAGACGACACAATCAGATGGTCAAATTAACTTGTTTTAGAGTTCGATGAAAAATTCACCAGCATTACGACGTCTATTCGCGCAGGTGCTATCGTGCCTGTGCCTGATGTGTACGATGGTGCAATTTTCTGTAGATGCAGAGCCTTGGCAAGAAAAATCAGCCGCTGATGCAATGTATCTTGGGGAACAGGGCCGAGATCTCGCTGCTCCGTCACCCCTTCCGCTTGGAAACTCAAAAGAAGTTCCTGCAGTCCAAGAGTACAGGGCAGTATCAGTCGAGCATGGCCCTTCACCGAATTCACTGAGTGAATTTTCATTGTTGGCGCTTCAGAACCATCCGCAAATGAACATAGCGAGAGCTGCGGTCGAAAAAGCACGAGGTGAGGCTGTACAAGCTCGATTGTATCCGAATCCAACGCTAGCAGGGTCGAGCCCTCAACTGGCTGGTGCAGATAGCCAATGGAATGGTTTTGTTGCGCATGAATTTGTCACTGCAGGCAAGCTGAAGTTGTCACAACAGGCGGCGTTGCGGGGTGTCCAACGCGTGGAATATGAACTTATCCGAGCACGATACGAGGTGCTCACAGGAGTTCGTAGTGCATTTTATCATTTACTTGTCGCGCAGCGGAAACTTATCATTTTCAAACAGCTCTATGACATTTCGAATCGCTCGTATCGACTTGGAGAAGAATTGACGATTGCGGGAGAAGGAACCAAAGCGGATACATTATTTTGGAGTATCGAGCGGGATCGGGCTGAAGTTCGATTACTCAACGCAACAGTTGACATTGAGACGGGAAGACGAGAATTAGCAACAGCCATCGGGCTCCCGATGGCTGACGTCGGGAATATTGATGGTGATCTGTTTCAAGTGCTGCCAAATTTTGACCTTAAACAGTTACAACGAGTCGTTATCGCAAGAAATGCCGACCCGCAAGCTGCGGAATCAGACATTGCTCGAGCGCAGTGGGAGTTGGAGCGGTCTGTTGTTGAGCCGATTCCGAATGTGACAGTGATGGGTGGTTACCAACGGCAGGTAAGTCCAGTTGGTCTCGTGGGAGTCCCCGAGCAGGACCAAGGGGTCCTTGAGATTAGTTGCACCATTCCTCTCTTTGACCGTAATCAGGGGAATATCCGAGCTGCACGTGCAGAGATTTCAAAGGCTCGGGCTGGACTGCGATCCGTCGAGATTGGACTCGCCAATAAGACGGCAAAAGTCATTAATGAATATCGTCAAGCACGTCGGCAGGCAGAGTGGTACCAAGAACTTATTCTACCGAAGGCAAGAGAAACAGTACGGGTGACTCAGCTTCTCTACTCAGAGGGCGAACTTACATTCCTGAGATTGCTTGAGGCACAGCGTATCCTCACAGAGACAGAATTATCATATGTACAATCACAGGGGACTCGGTGGGCAAGTGCGGCGGAGATCGCAAGTCTGCTTCAGTTGGAAGATTTTCCACTCACAATGACGACTCCGGCAGCCATCGCCCTTGAGTTTGTGAAGCAAGAAGATGTAGGGAAAAGACAGCCACCGGAATTGATAGCACCACCACGTCAATAAAGACGAAGTCTTTTGAAGTTCTTTTTACTGCACCGTTGAAGATGCGGATCCACTTGGAATGATGACAAATGGCAGAACGGTCTCTGCTGTGGTTCCTGCATATGAGTCAGTCACGGTCAGCACAAGTTGATGATCACCAGGAGGAAGGTTGCTCGGAAGATTTACAAAAAAACGAGCAAAATAATCGCGACGAACGGAAGCACAGACTTCTACCAAAGGAGGGAATGACCAGTTGTGCAGTCGTTTGCCGGCAGCATCGTCAAGTCGTAGGCTTGTTTCAATACTTGTTTCAAAGCCTTGGTCTAAGCTCTTGGACTCGATGCCAGTTAATTCAAAGTAGACGAGGACTTCACTACCTGGAAATAATTTATTCTGAGGAAAAGTCTCGACCATTCCCCATCCAAGTACTTTTTGTGCAATACACGGTCGGTGAATAACCAGTGAATCCTTCTGTGTTGGCTGGGACTCACTTGATGGATAGTCAGTAATATCAATTTCTGAATCAGAAGATGTTTTGTTTTCCGTTGTTTGATCGAATGGTGTTTCAGTAGTCAGTTCTGCAGGAGGCGATTGCGTTGAGGAAGACGCAATAGCCTCGCTGTCGTAATTACTTTCGATATTTCCAATGGCTGAGCTTACTGTGTCAACCGGGGGATTGGGTGCACTTTCTGGAATCTTTTCTTCTGGAATCACTTCGGAAGAAGGTGCCTCTTCCTGCTTTGCAGCAGCAGAAGACAAGATCGCTGAAAGTTCATCTGGATCAGAGTTCTTGATTTCTGAAGTATCTGGATAAAGAGCAGGCGCGGTGTCAGTAGTTCGCAGTGTGCTGAGCATAGTGGTGAACTCCTCGATAACGATTGGCCAATCAGCCTCGGGAGTCATTGCAAGTGTTTCAACGAGTGCAGCTTTTGATGCCGCGTCCAGTACACCGGCTTCAGAGAGTGTGCTGACCGCCATTTCAATATCGAGAGAGATATCTTGTGATTCATATGCTTCGGATTGAGTATCCTCAATGTATTCGGGTGCGGTTGAGGGTTCTGGTGCATATGAAGCTGTTGCAGCGTTATCAAAAAGTGTTTCATCTGATGAGTTGGCTTCAATTTCACTGAGAACGGTGAGTTGAGATACTGCCGCAGCCTGCTCTATGCTGTCGCGTAGCGCTTCCCGCATCGAGATGGCGGAACTGCACCCGGTGATAGAACCGATACTGGCTATAATGAACAGTGCCCATAAACGGAATCCGTTCAAGCTCGTGCTACCAAAATCAGAAAACACGTTAGGGTGATCTGTAAAAATCTTTAAATATAGTCGGCGCATGGAGTTTTTTGTATCGAAGGGAAACCGTTCTTCCGCTGGCCACAGCTTCATATGATGAGAAACCGTCAGGCCGAAGACCACAGATATAGAAGAGGGTAGAACTTTTTTTGGCTCTGGAGCAAGTCCAGCATTCTCGGGTAATGACGGCTTGGCAAGCCGTTGGTAGACTCTCCCTGCGTGACTTCTTTTGCCTATCTTCAACTTGTTGTGCAGGGCCCGCTTTTATGTCGCAATCAAAATCGCCCACCGTCGCGTCTGGACTACTTCAGGGAGGTCTCCCACCAACGGGCTGGATGCATCGTCATTTGCTCGACTTAGAGGAGCTTTCGGCTGAAGAGATTAGCTTGATTCTTGATACGGCAATGCTGTGCAAGGAAGCAACTCAAGGGTGTCGGAAAAAAATAGACGTTCTGTCGGGTGCCTCAATCGTCAACCTTTTCTTTGAAAATTCAACTCGGACAAAAACAAGTTTCTCTCTGGCAGCCCGCCGATTAGGAGCGGATGTCATCGATTTTTCTACGTCGACAAGCAGCTTGTCAAAAGGTGAATCCTTTATAGATACAGCTAAGAACCTTGAGGCCATGGGTGTTGATGCGGTTGTAGTCCGACACGGAACACCGGGAACTCCTCATCTTCTTACATCACATCTTGATGTGGGTGTTATAAATGCAGGAGATGGATCTCACGCACATCCAACGCAAGGATTACTCGATATTTTTTCGATCCGAGAACGGCTTGGTGATCTGAAAGGGCTTACGGTGGGCCTTGTTGGTGATATTGCCCATAGCCGAACAGCGCGTTCAAATTTGTGGGGACTTACCAAGCTCGGTGCAAAAGTAATCCTTTGCGGACCACCCACTCTTGTTTCAGATAGTTGGCAAGAGTTTGGAGTGGAAGTGTCGCACGACCTTGATGCAATTCTACCGAGGTGTGATGTGCTTAACCTTTTGCGGATACAGTTTGAACGTCAAAAAACGCGACCGTTTCCCTCAGTTCGTGAATACGCTCATTTGTATGCGATGAACCGAGACAGGCTTCGTCGTGCAAAGGATGATCTCGTAATTCTTGCACCAGGGCCGATTAATCGTGGTGTTGAGGTGACGGCTGACGTGGCGGATTGCCCACAGTCATTAATTCTAAATCAAGTTACAAATGGACTCGCGGTGCGGATGGCAGTGCTTTGGCTTATCTGTGGAGTGCAGAGAAATACACTCAAAGTAGATTCTTCAGACAACAGGGGGCAGAAGTAATGGCATCCATGCTAATTCGAGGTGGACGAGTCGTTGATCCAGATCAAGGGATTGATCGAGTAGATGATTTGCTCATTTGCGATGGCTCCATTATGTCCATCGGCCATGAAGGTAGTCAGTCGCTGGGGAAAGTTGATGAGACGATTGATGCACAGGGGCTTATCGTCACCCCAGGGCTCATAGATATGCACGTCCATCTTCGTGAGCCAGGTCGTGAAGAAGATGAAACTATCGAGACCGGAACAAAAGCTGCTCTTGCAGGAGGCTTCACAAGTGTTGCCTGCATTCCTAACACTGAGCCATCGATAGATACTCAGGCAAATGTTGAGTTTATACGTCAGAAGGCGGCAAGAGCTGATACATGTAATGTTTTTGTTGTTGCGTGTGTAAGCCGTGAAAGAGAAGGGAAAGAACTTGCTGAAATCGGCCAATTAGTTGAAGCGGGCGCTGTAGCATTTAGTGATGATGGATCACCAGTCTACGATGCAGAGTTGATGCGTCGGGCTTTTGAATATTGCAGGATGTTCGATAAGCCAATCCTAGCTCATGAGGAAGTTCTAGAGCTTTCTCATGGTGGGGTTATGAATGAAGGCCTTGTTTCTATGTCGCTTGGTCTCAAGGGTATGCCAGCAGCTGCGGAAGAAGTGATGATTGGTCGAGATATTGCACTCGCAGACATGACTGGTGGCCGCCTGCACGTGATGCACGTTTCAACAGCTCAGGGGGTTGACCTCATCCGGGAGGCAAAAGCACGTGGTATTCGAGTGACTGCTGAAGCTTGTCCTCACCACTTTACCCTTACGGACGAATCCCTACGAGGGTTTGACTCAAACTTTAAGATGAGCCCACCGTTACGGACAGCAAAAGATGTGGAAGGTATTCTCGCGGGTATTGCTGACGGCACAATCGACTGTATTGCCACAGATCATGCACCCCATGCACCAGAAAAAAAGTTACTCGAGCTTGATCGAGCGCCGTTTGGCATTCTTGGGCTTGAGACAGCAGTGGGGCTCTCTGTGATGCGATTGATCGAGTCGGGTCGAATTGACTGGTCTCGATTTGTTGAGGCGATGAGTCTGCTGCCGGCGAGAATTCTTGGTGTCAATCGAGGTACTCTAAGGCCAGGGGCAGTTGCCGATGTGACACTTATTGATCCCTCCCGAGAGTGGCAGGTGGATGTTGATTCTTTCGCATCCAAAAGCGTCAATTCGCCTTTTGATGGCTGGACGTTACGCGGTCGAGCTGTAGCCACAATTGTCTCTGGAAGAGTGAAGTACCGCCTCTCCAACTAGTTTCACAGTCATGATTATTATCGATGGGTACAACCTGCTGCATGCCTCTGGGGTGTTCGGAGATGTGAGGGGACCACTTGGCCTCGAACACTCTCGCCAAGCTCTTCTGAATCACCTTGTTGATTTACTTGGAGCTGATGCACATCAAACTATTGTAGTTTTTGATGCAGCAGAGGCTCCAGAAGGCCTTCCTTCACGGTATTTACACGAATCAATTCAGGTCCTGTTTGCACGTGATTATCCAGATGCAGATAGCCTTATAGAAGAAATGGTCGAAGAAATATCACCGTCCGGTCTGGTCGTGGTTTCGAGTGACAGACGGGTGCAGGCAGCAGCCCGCCGTCGGCGAGCAGTTGCTGTCAATAGTGAAGAATGGCTCGCAGAAAGACGTCAAGCGATGGCCGAAGGCACCTTTTCGAAGGAAATAAAGCCAACGGATCCCGGGCCGGGGGATGTTGAAGCCTGGAAGCGATATTTCGGTTTTTAGGTATATCTGTGAGTAGTTACTCAGTTTTACCCCAGCGAGCAAATTTACGATCAAGGGTAGATCTTTCGATACCCAAAAGTTTTGCAGCTTTTGTTTTGTTGCCACCTGTACATTCGAGAGTGGCCAGTATGTGACGTTTTTCAATAGTAGCTAGGGTTTCCGGGACGAATTCTTTTGGAATGGAATCCATTCGGCCGGTATCACCAGGTGCAGCAAGTGTGCTCAGGGCAAGGTCAGTAACATCAACAATACTGCTAGAACTCAAGACGACAGCACGTTCGATACAATTTCGTAGTTCACGAATATTTCCGGGCCAATGATATTCCTGCATGGCAGAAATGGCTGCAGGGCTGAACCCATCGATTCTTCGACCAGTTTCTCGGCTAAAAATATTTATGAAGTGATCTGCAAGTGGTTGTATGTCTTCTTGTCGTTTTCGTAACGGTGGAACAGCAATTTCAACGACACGTAGTCGAAAGTACAGATCTCTTCGAAATCCACCGTTCGCAACCGCATCTTCGAGGTGACGATTTGTAGCTGCTACAACTCGTACATCAACTTTGAGTCGAGTACTGCCTCCTACCCGTTCAAATGCATGACCCTCGAGCACACGTAGAAATTTAGCCTGAATAGTAGGGCTCATCTCACCAATTTCGTCGAGGAAGAGGGTTCCGTTATCAGCTAGTTCGAATTTCCCTGCTTTTTTATCAGTTGCACCAGTGAAAGCCCCCTTTTCGTGCCCAAAGAGTTCACTCTCCAAGAGTGTTTCTGAGAGTGCCGCACAATTCAGGCAGACGAAAGGGCCACTTCTCCGATCACTCCCGTCGTGAATTGCTTGTGCCACCAATTCCTTTCCCGCACCACTTTCACCTCGAACAAGGACTGTGGCTTTTGTGCTTGCAACCCGTTCAATTTGTGTCGTAATCGCCGCTAGAGCTGGACTATCACCCACCATACGGGTTTTTTCAACAAGCCGCTCTTTCAGCACTTTGTTTTCACTTGCCGCAGTTGCAAGTCGAGTCGATAACGTTTCTCGTGCTTCTAGGTTTGTGTAAACCTGACCGATGGCGTCACAGACGGCAATGACGAACTCAAGGTCATCTGGGGATTTCTCATCACCGCTTGGCTCACTGCTTAAGTAAATTGCACCGGCAGGCTTGCCGTTTGCCCGTATCGGAGCAACTATTGTTATTGCTTGTGGCTGGTTGCCAACAGTCTCTGGCCCTGCCAGTATGGCCTCGTTTGTGGCTAGGGCTGCTTCGACTAAGTTCGTTGGAATGTCATCGAGGTTGAGGTCAGAGGGCACTGCCGCAACACCGAATAAGTCGGTTACTGTTATTCGTTCTTCATGAATTGCTTCAGGCCGTGGTAGAAGTACCATTCCTTTGCTTGCGTTCGAACCAAGCATGGCAGACTCTAAGGCGCGATTTGCAGCAGATGGTACTTCTGTGGCTCGACCCAACGTGAATGCAAGTCGGCACAATTCTGCTGCTGCTTGTCCAACTTTCGGAGCAGTTTTTGCAGATTCGCGTATATCATCGAGCAGACGACTGCGGTTCCGTCGGTAACGAATTGTCGAATGCCATTCTGCAATTTCAGCAGACATTTCACCGGTGATGCCGGTTCCATCCGTATCTGATTCACTTACTTCAGCTAGCGAAGGAGGGGTGCCTTCACAGAACAGAATGGTAATAGCACCGATCTGAATTATATCACCGTCAATAAGCGTGTGTTCTGCCGTAAGTTCTTGGTCGCCAATTGTCGTGCCATTTCGGCTTTCCAGATCATCAATACTCCATTGGCCATTACCATTTATTCTTATTTCAGCATGATTTCGGCTCGCTCGTTCATCGTGCAACACAATGGTATTTCCTGGTGCACGACCCAGGCTGAGAACCTCTCCAGGGGTAAGCGGCGTAAGCAGTGGGCCGTTGGCAGGATCCCGTACCAGGATATGAGCATCGGCCGGTAGCGTAGAGTTGTTGTTATTCATGCTTCCACTAACGCCGCGTTGAGGCTTATCGAGCAGGGGGGTACGCACTAGATTTTGTGCAATGAGAACGTAAACGTCATTCCCTAATACACTAATTTAGCAGGAAAAATGCAAGGAATTCGTCAAAACATCAAAGAATTGGCATTCCAGGGCACATTTGTATCGGTAAAGAGGGTTTGCCCTCAACGGTATGCTGAGGCTAGCATCTGATCTACGGTTCCGTGCAGACGTGTATTGATACCGTACCCCGAAATGTCGGCCTGATTTGAATTCCATTTGAACGTGATGATGAGGATTTTTATGCGTATCTGCACACAGAGAAATGTCCTTCTAGCCTTGAGAAACAGTTTTGCAACAACTTGTTGCGTAGCTGTGTTCCTCGTAGCCGGGAATAGTTTTTTTACTGAGCAGGCATTCGGGCAAGGTGGTGGGTTTGGTGCCCAGGCGGTTGGTGGTATTTCAGTCGATATTAATGGTATCGTTCGCACGATTGAACCTGGATCACTGGCGAGCATAGCTACTCAACGCCGTAAGATCCTTCAAGAAAATCCACCAGAGACAGGAAGGCGTCGTGAACTTCAGAAGGTTTCACTGAAACGGATTGTTGCGGAAGTTCAGCGTGCTGTAACAAAAGACGAGCCTCTTTCACCAGAAGTCCTGACACTTGGTGGCCTCGAGCAAATTACATTCGTGTTTGTTGATCCTGACTCGCATGATGTAATTCTTGCTGGGCCTAGTGACGAGGTTTCTATTGACGGGAATGGTAATTTTGTCGGCCAAAACACTGGTCGACCACTATTGCTCCTCGAAGATCTGATCGTGGCTCTTCGGGCAATTGATGGGGCACGTATGGGTGGAATGCGATGTTCGATTGATCCTACCCCGGAAGGTGTGGCTCAACTGCAGAAGGTTTTGACTTCAACAAAACAAATGACAAATCCACAGCAGATGTTTCAGGCAATGGAAGAGGCCCTGGGTCCTCAGCAAATAACTGTGGGTGGAGTGCCTGCAGACACACACTTCGCTCAGGTCCTCGTGGCAGCAGATTACCGAATGAAAAGAATCGGGATGGGTTTAGAGCCATCAGGGCTTACAAAGCTCCCGAGTTATCTTTCGATGATCCCGCCTGGACAGACTGCAACAACGCTGCCACGTTTCTGGTTAGAAGCTCAATATAGTCCAATTGCACGAGATCCTGATGAACTTGGGTGGAAGCTAACGGGCAGGAAAATGGTCTGCTTGACTGAAACAGATCTGCTGGCTCAAGAAGGGATGCTGCGAGGGCGTGGGCGTACTGATAAAAATGCAGCACGTTGGTGTGAGCAGATGACAGCGAGTTATGACGATTTGGCATCGAGTAAACCAGTGTTTTCAGAATTATTGAATTGCGTTGACTTAGGAGTCGTTGCAGCATTAATTGAGAGCAGACAACTCGCTGACCGTGCGGGATTGGATCTCTCACTATTGATCGACGCTTCTTTTGTTCAGCTTTCGAAGTATCAAATTCCGACCCATGTGCCAACGGTTGCCCATGGCATGAAGCGTGGAAATCGATGGGTTTTAAGTGCTTCCGGTGGAGTTCAATTTCAGCCTTGGGCTTTTCTCGAAGAGGTTGTTGAGGCTGAAGACGTTGAGTCTGAGCGATTCCTTGCACTTGCGGCCCGTCCAGAGAAGGGTCTCTGTTGGGAATAAATTGTTCGATGGAGAAGCAGTCGGTTGCTGGTTAGCGGTTTGGCTCATTCGGCTGTTGTTGCGATGTCCAGCGAATGCTTTCTAGGCCGGCGCAGGCTGTCGGAAAATACTGATCTACCCAGCCAGAAGATGCTAAACGCTGAAGACTATCAGTTTTTGGCGGGGTACTTTTTACGAGAAGTAATCCAGATTTCTTGGTTGTAGCGACCGTAGCTGCAAGAGAGTCACTTGTTGTCTCCCATGAATGGGGAAGTGAGTTGATTGCGTCCTGTGCCCAGTGCTTGCTGATATCGAGAACAGCGAGCGAGGCATCAGAGTGTTGTTCACAGAGTGGCAAGCCGAGCGTTGTTGCAACAAGCTGAGCAGTGATGCCCATGGCTTCAAGTGCCAGTTGATGCATAAACGAGCCTGAGATGGATGTGTTTGCGTCAATTTGTCGAAGCCCATCTACAACGACGCCTCCTCCTGGAATTATGACAATCGATTGTACAGATGCTGATTCATTCGCAATAAGTGATTCAATGGCATGTTGCCAGCCGCTGGTTGTGAGAAGACTGCCTCCAACTTTAATGACAAGTCCTTGTTGTGAGTGTCCATCAACTGGTTGCCGAAGCCATCCAGAATCCCACTCCCAGGAAGAGTTTTTGTAAGCTTTGATTTTCTTCATAGAATCTGCTGAGCGATTAAGGCTACGGCATGAGCAGGAGCAACGCGTGATACGTCATCACCATAAGCCTCCTTGAGGGATATGATCTGTGGCTCCCAGTTCATGTGACTCAAAACTTTGTTTGCCAAAATCTCTCCCTGGCCACTCAGGACTATGTAGTTTTCTTTTTGCAGATGTCGCATAATTGGGTCGAGAGCATTTTTTATGAGGATTGTTTGTGAGGCAGCGATTGTCTCTGCTGCCTCAACGGCATCTGCAAGAGTGAATGCACTCGGCTCAAGCAGCATTGTGCGTGCCATTCGAACGCGAGCGGCATCTTGGGTAGCAGGCTTTCCGTCAGCGGTATTGACTGACTGACTGTCTTCTTTCAAGTAGCCGAGCAGAAGCCACGCGTCTTGTGTTGTGGCAAACCACTCGCGTGCAAGTGGGCGCATGGTGCCTTGGTAAGGTAGCGTATCCACAAGCGTTGGTAGGGGCGTGCGTTCCATGCCTGTATAAATGAGTTCACCACAGGCGAGCCGATCCCAGTCCGTTAATCCTTGAGCTGCTGGCTTGCCGCAGGAAAGAGGTACGATATCCGTCGTTGTTGAACCAATGTCAATCACCAGGCTATTTCCAGAAGGAACAAGCGAGCCAGCTAGTCGAGCTAAAGCGTGCCAGTTTGATGCAGCGACATGAAGTGGATGTCGGACTGCCTCGTGGGCATTAACAAGGCAGCCAGTGACACTGTAAAAAGAAATGTCGTTGCTTCCGGTAGCAAGAGAACACGATTGAACAATATGCTTGACGCCATCGTTACGCTCAGGAAAGCAGTCGGCGATCTCTCCGGTCATGGTGACGGCATAGTGTGTGGCAGGGTGGAGGCTTTGGATATGCCTCACAACGTCAGAGAGTCGTTTCCATTCCTGCCACATTGCAAATGGCTCGCTATGTGACCATCCCTGGCCATCAGCGGCCTTAATATTCGCACCTCCGATATCAAATGCCAGCCATGAGTTTGTGGGTGTTGATGCCATGTGAGACGACCGTTGTGTATTACTGAGGTACGAAAGAGAACTCACAGGCTTCTTCGTTCCATGAAGCAATAAAATTCCTATTTCCACGGATATGATTCAGGAGTGGACCAAGAAGCCCATCTTGTTGACCACGTGATAAGCCAACATAAGAAGTAGTAAATCGAGGATTGATTTCAAGCACTTGGTCGTCGCGGCCATCATCATGACTCCCCAAAATCATATCAACCCCGACCCAACCACGAGCCCTTGAATTCGTGGCATTGTTCAAAGCCTCAATTGATCGGAGTGCAAGAGTTTGCATCCGACTATAAAAAGCTGATGGAGCAGGCTTGCAGCCGAGGTAGGTGAGCGGTGATTCGGAAGTAAATAGCTGCTCGCAAGGAAGGAGAGGGATTATTGAATCAGATGCACAGAGGCAGCAGCAGCTTCCGTGCATGCCGGAGGCAAGCTGTTCAAGTCGTGAGTCTGTTTCTGGTGCAATGAAGTCAGTGTGTCTGTAGATGATTCTCAGGCCATCACACCCGGCACTCATGCGTGGTTTTAATACGGCGGGAAGATCACAGTCAGCAGGAAGTTCTCCACCAGCTGGCACGGGGTAGCCAGGTGGTGTTTGAATACCAGCCGCAGCAAGGATTGTGCATGTTGTGTGCTTGTCGCTTGCTGCAGAGACAAAAGGTATGGGGCAGTTGGTGAGCCGGTCTTCAAAACCTGCATCCTCAATTTCTTGAAGTGCATGCATTAAGACTCCCTGTGTCTCCGGAGCTATGAAAATAATGTGATCAAAATGGGGGGCGATCTCCAGTAGTAATTCGATATCGCACCCACAGGACACGCTTTGAATGGTGCTATCTTTAGGAAGTTGAGGAGCGTCTTCTGGAGCAAGAGTTTCGTCAACCATCACGGTGACATCGATACTCATGTTTTTTGAAGCATCCCATGCGAGTGACTCAATCATGAGACGCCCCTCTCTAAGAAATCCAGCAAGTGGCATCTTATTCAGAATCACACGAGCCGTCTCGCTCTGCATTCCACCTGAGCAGGACCATTCGTATATCAAGAGACGCATGCTAGGGTGCAGTTGGAGGAGAAATCAAAAGATCCCTAGTTGATCACGGCCATCATCAGTCATTCGGTCGGGCGTCCACGGTGGTTCCATCACAATACGAACCTCAACGTCTTCTACATCTTCATGTGTGTTGACAGCACGTTTCGTATCAGCAATTAACTGAGGGCCAGCAGGGCAAGCCGGGCTTGTCATCGTCATGTCGATTGAGACATTCTGTTTTGAATTGTCAGGAGCTGCGCTAAACGACACGTTATAAATGAGTCCTAGGTCAATGATATTTACAAATAATTCGGGGTCTTTAACCTGCTTCAGTAGTTCTCGGACAATATCCTCAGAGAGAGTCTCACTTGTCAGGCTTTGACTTTGAGTATTCTCCTCAGGAGACGGAATAGGGTCTTGCTTGTCGGTGGTTTGGGCTGGGAAAAAGCTCGATGGAGTTGCTGTTTGTTGACTCGATGTGGCTGAGTTTGCACTTGGTCCTGATCCAGTTGGTCCTGATCCAGCTTCCCGCAGACGCACAAAGATATCACCGTTTTCAACCTTCACGTCATGTGCAAGAGTAGGGCGAATGGCTGGCATTGAAAGAGCAGCACCGGTACGGATGTCAAACTTTGCTCCATGTCTTGGGCAGGCGATGGTGTAGCCTTGCAATTCACCGTCAACCAGAGGGCCTCCGTCATGCGTGCAAACATCATCGATGGCATAAAATGTTTCAGCTACGTGAAACAGGGCGATCATTTCCCCGTCGACTTCGACAAGTGATTTCCCGGGGTCCGGGACGTCGGATGTACTTGCAACATGAAAGAATTCTGGCATAAATAAAAAGCTCTTTGGGGGCTAGAAGGGAACGTTTTTCAAGGATCAGGAGACCCTTCGGATCCTACTTCCGATCGCCGTTGCTAATGCTTCTCGAACAGAAGCGATTGTTATACGGTCGAAAACCTGCTGAAAAAATCCTGCGACAACGAGTCGAGCAGCTTCATCTGCTGACAACCCACGCGCCTGTGCATAAAATATCTGCTCTTCGTCAACTCGCCCACTTGTGGCGCCGTGCGTGCAGCGAACGTCATCCGCCTCAATTTCAAGGCCCGGTATCGAATCAGAACGCGCCGCCGCGGAAAGCATGAGGTTGTCATTTCGCTGATACCCATTAGTTTTTTGGGCTGCTTTATCAACCTTGATCATTCCACGCCAGACAAGCCGGCTCCGGTCTTGGAGGGCCCCTTTATACAACAGGTCACTATTACAGGAAGGGGCTTCATGATGCTGGAGGGTGTTGTAGACGAGTTGTTGCTTTCCCTCGGTGAACATGACGCCATTCACTTGTGCTTCAGCGTTGTCTCCTACAAGAGAAACATCTTGAGCAACTTGAGATAGTCGGCTGCCAAGCGCTGCAAGCGTCCATTGTAGTTTTCCATTTTTATGAACAACTGCCTTTTGGCGAGCAACATGCCAAACACCGCGATCCCAGTTCTGAACATTCACCATTCGTAGGAATGCATTTTCACCAACCACTATTTCAGTTCCACCGCAATGGAAACCGGTGTCAGATCCAGTTGTTCCGCAGTTGCATGTTTCAGTGAGAACAGTGGCTTCAGCACCATCTCCTAGAACAACGAGTACATGCGAGGTGTCGACACCACCGTTATCGATTGCCGCAAGGCAATGTATTGGTTCAGCAATTCGAACGCCTGGAGGAACGTAGAGAATCATGCTGCCGCGATGGAATGCGCCGTGAAGTGCTGCGAAATAATCATTTTTGGTATCAATGATTTTCAGCCAATGGTTTTTTAGCACATCACTGCTACTGGCAAGTACGTCTTCTGCAGTACCGAATACAACACCCTGTGCACTCAGAGATGAATCAATTTCGTTTTGGATTACGTGTCCATTGATTGTTTTGAAGTGACCCGCGTAATCAGCTCTTCCCATGGTCTGGACGTCTTGCGACACATCGTCAGATGTGGGAAAGCGTGCCGACAGTAATCCTTCAGGCAATTCTATAGACGGCTGGAGTCGCAAGCCCCACGCATCTGGCTTGAACATGCGAAGGTCTGTTCTCATCCAGTGCTCTTGATGGCGATCCGGTAGTGAAAGTTCTTCGAGTGCATTCATGCACGTCAATCGATGGGCCTCCGCCCACTCGGGCAGAGGTTTTTCAGAAAGCAGTTGTTCGAGTGCGTGTCGATTGAACGTTGGGGCGGGTGCTGTTGTCGTCGTCATGAAGCCAAAGTAAGGGTGTCTAGGGGAGAAGAGGTTTAACCGACGGAACCTTCCATCTGTAATTCGATCAGACGATTCATCTCAACGGCGTACTCCATCGGCAATTCCTTCACAAGCGGCTCGATGAAACCACCAACGATCATAGTGCTTGCTTCAGCCTCTGTGAGGCCTCGGCTCATGAGATAAAACAATTGTTCTTCACCAATTTTTGAAACACTCGCTTCGTGACCAATCGAGACATCTTGTTCTTCGATTTCAATGTATGGATATGTGTCACTACGGCTTATGTCATCAAGAATTAATGCATCACAAACCACGCTGGAGCGGCTCTTCTTTGCACCCGGCTCAACACGAACGAGACCGCGGTAGCTTGAGCGACCACCATTTTTCGAAATACTTTTCGAAACAATTCTGCCGGATGTATTTGGAGCCGCGTGAACAAGTTTCGCACCAGCGTCCTGGTGCTGACCGGCGGTGGCGAAAGCTATTGAAAGAATTTCACCACGAGCCCCCGGTTCCATCATGTAAACCGCAGGATATTTCATGGTGAGGTGGCTTCCAAGATTGCCGTCAATCCATTCCATCATCGCGCCCTCATAAGCCAGGGCACGTTTCGTGACAAGGTTGTAGATGTTATTTGCCCAATTTTGAATGGTTGTATAGCGACAGCGACCGTGCTTCTTCACCACAATTTCAACAACTGCCGAATGCAAGCTTTCGGTAGAATACATCGGCGCGGTGCATCCTTCGACGTAATGCACATGAGCACCCTCATCAACAATAATGAGTGTTCGTTCAAACTGACCCATACTTTCAGCGTTGATGCGGAAATATGCTTGAAGAGGAAACTCGATTGAGACTCCCTTAGGAACGTAAATGAAGGAGCCGCCAGACCACACTGCCGAATTAAGAGCAGCGAACTTGTTGTCAGTAGGTGGAATAATGGATCCAAAGTATTCCTTCAAAAGATCTGGATGTTCTCGCACAGCGGTGTCTGTGTCGGTGAAAATGACACCTTTTTTGGCGAGATCTTCTGCGAGAGATCCGTAGACAACTTCACTTTCAAATTGTGCTTTGACACCGGAGAGAAACTTCCTCTCAGCTTCGGGGATTCCAAGACGATCAAAAGTTTTTTTTATTTCTTCTGGAACTTCTTCCCATGTCTTGCCTTGCTGTTCGGCCGGCTTCAAGTAATAGAAGATATCTTGAAAATCGATTCCAATATTTCCACCCCACTTCGGCATTGGTTTGGAGTTGAAAATATCAAGCGATTTCAGGCGGAAGTCACGCATCCAGGTCGGCTCTTGTTTCATCTCAGAAATCTGAGACACAATATCTCTGTCGAGCCCACGGCGAGCTTTGAACACACTCGGTGTGTTCGTACGGAAATCGTATTTATTGATTTCCCCGAGCGCGAGGGTCGAAGATGCGTCAGTGTCAGTAGACATCGTATGATTTCCTTTTCAACGTTTTGTGATTTTGCTCAGGATGTTGTCGTTTCGAGGCGACGCTCAGCTTCCATCGCTTCTTCTGCTGCAGCAGCTTCGGGATACGCCTTTCTGATCCGGTCGTAACCCTGTTTATGAAGTTCGGCAGCGAGTTCTGGGCCGCCTGATTCAACAATACGTCCTCCCAGCATGACATGTGTCTGCAGAGGAATGTTGTGTTCTAGAAGTTGCTCGTGATGAGTGATTATGAGAATTCCCATCTCTGCCCCACCGATGCGGGCAATGCTTTCACTTGCAAGACGAACTGCATCAGCATCTAGACCACTGTCAGTTTCATCAAGAATGGCAAATTGTGGCCGCAGCATGGCGAGTTGTAGGATTTCAGCACGTTTCATTTCTCCACCAGAAAACCCGTCGTTGACATACCGTCGTGCGAATTCAGTATCAATCGACAAGTCTTTCATCTTGCTTTTCAGTTCGCCTCGAAAGTCTCGCATTGGCATAAGTTCCTGACCCTCTTTTCGGTCAGGATTGCGGATGTTGGTCACAGAATGTCGAAGAAAATCTGCGAGACGAACACCTGGAATCGCCATTGGTCGCTGAAATGCCAGAAAAACACCTGCTCGTGCTCGCAAATCAGGTTCCATGGCAAGAATGTCATGCCTTGTTCCATCTGCGTCGATCAATTCGATGGAGCCTTCAGTGACTTCATAAGAAGGATGTCCCATGATGGCGTAACCAAGCGTACTTTTGCCTGATCCATTCGGTCCCATGAGCGCATGCACTTCGCCGCGGCCGATGGCAAGGTCAACTCCCTTGAGTATTTCCTGGTCCTCAACAGCAACATGAAGATTTTTTATTTCTAACCGTTCGCTCATTCAATTTTCCAAACGTATTTAATTCAAAAACCAACAGTAATTTTAAGATTGAACTTTTTGGTGACCGTAAACCAGCGATCCGTCATCTTCGACAGCCGACTTTACGTAACCCGAATGATGTGGAACAGGAAGTTCATCAGACATTTTTCCAGTCCCGCCAGCATTTTTGGCAAGTTTTTGGCCCATAATTTTGTCCTGTATTCTCATAAGTCCCTCGAGGAGACTCTCAGGGCGTGGAGGGCAGCCAGGAACATAAACATCTACAGGTACCACAAGGTCGACACCTTTCACGACGTGATAACCCCATTTGAAGTACGGACCACCACCGGTGGTGCATGCTCCCATTGCAATGACATACTTGGGGTCGGGCATCATATTGTAGAGCCGTCGAACTCTACTTGCCATTTTGTACGTAACAGTTCCAGCAACAACCATCAGGTCAGCCTGTCGGGGCGTTGCCCGGAATGCACCTGCACCAAAACGGTCCATGTCGTATCGACTTGCACCGGCGGCCATCATTTCGATTGCGCAACACGCCAGACCAAATGTCATGGGCCAAATGCTCGATTGTCGGGCCCAATTAATCGCCTGTTCCACGGTTGTTAAAACCATGTTTTCTTCAAAGCGGCCTTCGATCCAAGGCTGTGTCATAGGAATAAGCTCCAAGCAATTCAGGAGGGATGTAACGTATGGTGGGAAAGTCTGACCGGTCTCTGACTATTAATACTATACGTATAGTATAGTGTTTCGACAGTTCTGGCACTGAATGTGGGCGTAAATCTGCAGAAAATTCACAATCACCCGCCAATTTGACAACGCTTTGTCGTGGGCACGTCGTCTGGTTGTTTCCAACTGTCTTGGTCAAGACATGCTTTTATGGGTTTTTGGATAATACAGATCAACCAGATACTAATTATTTGCGTGGATACCAGCTTCTTTTGTTTGGTGATGCTTTAACTGCAATAAACAGACTTTTTAGACCTCGCTCGGTTTTGGGAAATACTGACGAACAACATCAAGAAATTCCTGCTGATTTGTGACTCGAGATACATATCCGCGAAAGTCTCTTGCTCCAGCAATTCCTTGCACGTATGAACAGGCGAATTTCCTCATGAGAAGAGTGCCTCGTTCGACACCAAACCGTTCACATACAAGCTCGTAATGATGCAAGACAATATTCTTCTGCTCTTCGAGTGTCGGGTCAGGAGGTTTCGGTTCACCTCGCAAGAGTGCTGCAACTTGTGAAAAAATCCAGGGTTTCGCAAGGCATTCGCGCGCGATCATCACGCCGTCAATTCCATATTCTTGTAATCTTGAGACCGCTTCTTCTGCCGAGGTGATATCGCCGTTTCCGACAACGGGCATCCGAGAGACACTTTGTTTGACTTGGCGAATAGCTTCCCAGTCTGCCTGACCCTTGAAATATTGCGATGCCACTCGACCATGAACAGTAAGGCAACTGGCTCCAGCTTCTTCAACGCGCTGAGCGACTTCAATTGCCGTCTGGCAATTGTCAGAGCAACCAAGGCGAATTTTTGCTGTCACGGGAGTATCACCGCAGGCGTCAACGACACGACGAACAATCTGGCCCACACGATCAGGGTCACGAAGCAGCCACGATCCGCTGTGGGCTTTTTCCGTGACTTGTCGGACTGGGCAACCAAAGTTGAGGTCAATGACGCTTACCTGAAAGTCACGCGATAGCCGCTTTCCAACCGCAGCGAGATTTTCAGCATCATTGTCCCACATCTGAACGGCAAGGGGTCTCGGTTCAGTTCGTACTCCCCAGAGGCGGTCTGGGTGTTCGCCTCGGTTGCTCTCCAGCCAGATAGCGCTGCGGGCAGCAATCATTTCTGTTGCGAGGAGTCCTGCACCGCCGAACTCTCTTACGACTTGTCGAAATGCAAAGTTTGTGTAGCCAGCCATGGGTGCCTGTAGCACTGGCGGGACAACATTCACATTACCAATTTTCAGGGGGCCCGGGTTCTGCTCTGGAGAGTCAGAGAATTGTTCGGCGAGGGTCGTCGCCATTCTCTCATGATCGGTTTGTGATTTGTTGTGAGGCGTTTCGGTGACATGAGTCATATTTGGTCCCAACGCCGTGCTGACAGCACGTTTTTAACAGAATTTTGAACGCACCAGTGAATAGCTGGTGAATAGCCTAACAACAAATAAACGTTCTCTACGATCTATGGTTGAAGAGATGTTCCCGGTTGTTCGACAGGCTGTAGATTAGTTGCAGGAATGACTGCTGAAATAGGCTGCGGTGTCCATTGGATAGGCGTCCCGATGAGCATTGATACATACCGATCATCGGGAACGGATGCATCTGCAACAGCCATTGCGTATTCCGCAATATCGAGATTATATGTTGCGAGTGACTCGGCGAACTCTTGTTGCTGCTGCCGAAGCATCCGATGAGCAGCAACAACTGCCTCGATAGGACGTTTTGCTCGAGCATGATCGGTTTCTGCGCGATCCATGGCTAATTTTGCTGCTACGACTGCCCCGGCTCTTGCTTCGACTGCATCATGCTTGCTCGGAAGCATCTGGTCGATGGCACGAATTCGTCCCGTCGCTGGTCGTGTTGCAAAAATTGCTCCAAAGTGAGTCTCGTATTGTCCTGCGAGTGGACGATCGACTGGCCATGGAGCTGGTTCGCCAATAGGAAGTCTGACGAGATCGATGAGCTGCTGCTGGGCAGCAATTAATTCAGCATGGGCATCCGCCAGATCTGCCTCGGCTGAGGCGATGGCTACATCGAGTACCATTTGGTCGTGAGGATCACTGCCTGGTGCAATGAATTGAAGTCGTTCTTTAGCCTCGGTTGCAAAGCGAATGCTGGCATAACCTCGAGAAACCTGCCAATACGCCTGCGTAATCCAGAGTCTCCGGCTGCGATCTCCCGAACGCTGAAGAGCTTCGATCAGCGGTAGGGGTCTTGCGTAGAGTTGTGCGCTACGCGGGTTGTCATCATCACGTACCTGATTCAACTCTAATGGTTCAAGAATCCGCTCCAGCAACATTGTGGCAGTTGTCTTCTCTGACGCGGCAGGCGTGTCATTGTGTGATGAGGCTGCTGAGCTTCGTTGCTCAATAGGAATCGCTGTACTTTTTAGTTTCGTTATGTCAGGTGAATCAACAGCATTATCTGGTTGAATGACAATCGAAATAGTGCCGTCAGCAGCAGTATTCTGCGTGCCTGGTTGTGAGGTCGGTTTCATGTCTTCCAAAGGTGGTGGAGAAACGGTCTGTAGCGCTGTTTCTTTTCCGGGCTGTTCAGTATTAGCAGGAAGGGAGGTGCGGTTTGTGTCGGGCAGAGTGGTAGTCGTTTCATCGGAAACTACAGAAGGGGGTTGAACCACGACGGTTTCCTCTGCTGTCACAGTTTTATTCTTTGTGCCAGTTTTCTCTTGAGGAGTCACGTCGGCCTGTGACCACGCACGAGTCGTAGGAAAGGCTATCACCAAACTAAGTACCAAAGGCAGGTAGAGCCCCATCGAGCAATGTGTTCGACCGATCTCACGCACATTGAGACGCGCCAGCCAATTTTTTTCGATGCGAGCCATAGAATGTTCCTTAAAGGCGAAGTCTGAGACCTTCACAGATGGAAGTGTGATCCGTCAACCGGACTTTATAGATGAAGGACTATCCCAAACATCAGAAGCCCGTAGCTTACCGATGTTGAACTTTTTACGAAACTCGAAGCAGATGTCGGCAGGTTTGTTGTAGAGACTCGGGCAAGAGAGCTTGCTGGGCGAGCATATTAGCTTGCTGCGTCGAGATAGGGGTCCTGACTCATCTGAATATGGGATTCCGCTTTTTGTCTCTCCATATATTCTAGAGCACGGCGTTGCCGTCGGTGTCGAGCCTCGACTCGTTGTTGGGCTCGCTGAAAAAAGGCAAGAAGTCGTTCTGGGTTACCTTTGATTTGCCGTTGAAGACGGCGGCCAATACGCTTTGCACGCTTTGGTCCATACCCTTCAATAAGGATGTCATCATCAACGGCTAGAAACTGTCGCCATGTGCCAGGATCACCCTGACGGCCACAACGCCCGACCAATTGCCGATCAATTCTTGCAGAATCGTGAAGTTCGGTGCAGATGACATGGAGGCCACCAAGTTCTTCGACCACGAGGAGAACATGATCCGCATCGCCGTCCGCACGCTCACGCTGAGCGTGTACCGTGTGGACGACCCCGCCGTGCGGCGGTTCATCGTCACGGCAGGGCGGGGCTACTTTGCGCGCCTCGCCGACGGCGAGGCTCCGGCGTGGAAGCTGGGCCCCGTCCTCAAGGAGTCGCTCATGTTCATGCTCATGTT
>CAJXFK010000042.1 GCA_913052575.1 uncultured Planctomycetaceae bacterium | reverse complement strand
CAACATCACATAAACCAACAATATTAACTCCTTGTTCAGCAATATGGCTGGTATCGCTACTGCCCTTACCACCAACGCCAATACATGCAGCCGAAAGTCC
Organism: uncultured Planctomycetaceae bacterium; assembly: GCA_913052575.1. Taxonomy (GTDB): domain Bacteria; phylum Planctomycetota; class Planctomycetia; order Pirellulales; family UBA1268; genus UBA1268. The sequence goes on along the minus strand of CAJXFK010000042.1, from coordinate 22,039 downwards.
TTGCAGAGCCGATTCATTCGCTCGTAAAACTGGACTTCTACCCGACCAGACTCCAAAGCCGGCACCTACCGCAACTGTACGACCAAGAAACTGTCGGCGGGATGTATTTGAACTCATGTGTACTATTTCCTTATTCGTTACAAATGTCTTCTTACTGTAATTACTTCAAATACTTTTCGAATTTCGACTTTTTAAAAAACTGAATCAGTAAAGAATTCTGTAGTTTTTGAATGTGTTCCCCTTTTAGTATAGGACATTGGGCTTTTCTATATCAAATATGAGTCTATGTTGATTCCACCACGAAGGTGGTGTTTATGACATAGATGTTGTATGAATCGCATGCCTTATAAATTCGTCATGAATAGCTTAAAACCACATGACTACAACTATTGAATCAAAAATGACCATGACGAAACAATCACTGTGCCTCCGTTCATCACTGTGCCTCCGAGCTCTGCTTGCAATATTCATGGCATGCCCCTGTATCACAATCGTTGCTGCTCCACCAGGAATTATTCTCCAAACAGGTGGTGTAATCAGAGAGAATGATGATGGAGAAATTGTTGATATTGACTTAAGTGACCGCACCCTCAGTGAACCGCTCATTACGGCACTGACGAAACTTCCTAAACTCTCAGTCCTTCGATTACGACGAACCTCTATTAGCGATGAGCAATTGGGTCAATTCATTACACTCAAACTGCGAATGATTGACCTACGGAATACGAATATCACTGATGATGGGCTCGTTCATCTCGCCAAGATGAAAAGTCTCGTTGATATACAACTTGAAAAAAGCAAAGTTACTGACATCGGCATACAACAACTTGCCGGGCTTAGTCTGAAAAGTTTTAATGCCAATTACTGTACGAGTATCAGCAATCGTTCCCTAGCTGTTCTTGCTGCAATGCCCTCAATGGAGCAGATTCAGCTTGATTACACAAAAATAGATGACAATGGTATGGCTGTGCTTGCCACAGCAAGCAGATTGACTCGCCTCCGCATTCGTGGAGTTGATGTTACTGGTGCCGGGCTTGTTCATATTGCACAACTAAAAAACCTTAGTCGTCTTAATCTTCGTGACACATCACTCGATGACGCCGGCCTCGCGGTCATTGCCGCTTTACCTGCCATCGATTGGCTCGATATTAGTGAATGTCGTCTTGCTACACCTGATGGCTTAGGACAACTAGGGAAGGCATCTACGCTTACCTACATCGATCTGTGGGAAACGAAAACAAATGATGACGTACTTGCAACATTCGGTGGATTAACAAAACTGAAATTTTTAAATCTTAAAGCAACATATGTAACCGACAATTCATTGCCAATACTATTGAAATTAAACCAACTTGCCGAACTGAACGTTGCCGGGACCCAATTGACCGACACTAGTTTTCTTGCTCTTGGGAAAATACCGTCGCTCAAAAAATTGAATGTTGCAAATACTGATATCGGATTCGATACTATTGATACCTTGATTGAATCGCACAAGGACCTCGAAGTCATCGAATTTGAGAACTAGTTGATCAGTGAAGTGCTATCTCTCATGATCTCTAGCAGCTAAATTGTGTCTCAGCCTGGCCTTCATCGTACCTTCAAATTCTTCTGGTTGCGGCAACGTACAGAGCAATAGCGAACATTCTCCCAGCACCTTTCCCATTTTTTTCGCCAAGAAAATGGACGCCCGCACGTCGCACAGGTTTTCTTCAGGTGTGCACGGTTCATGCTGTTGAAACTGCCTCTCTAGTCATAAGCGAATGGTAGCAAAGCCTGTTTCTCTGAAGCATTAGAATCTCTTCGGTGATCCACAACCTGTTTTTTCCGCAAGTGTTTCCGCTCTTGATCTTGTCTCATCGCGCCGCGACGATCACGACGACTACCATGACGCACTGCTACGGCACATGCTGCATTACGTGCTTTTTTATCCTGACGTAACTCGGTAAATCGAGACTTTGCTTGTCTTAAAGCGAGTGTATGGTCGACAATCGGTTTCGGATAAAGCGAACCAATTGTACAGCCAGATGATTGCTGGATATGAGCAGGCATCATCCATGGTGTGTGGATAAACACGTTGGGTACAGATACCAATTCCGGAATCCATTTACGTATAAAGGTTCCCTGTGGATCTTGCTCTTTTGCCTGCTTGGTTGGGTTGTAAATACGCAGCGTATTTATCCCTGTCGTACCGCTCTGCATCTGCATCTGAGACCAATGGATACCTGGCTCGAAATCAAGAAAGCTTTTTGCAAGATGAATACCCGGATCTCGCCAATGAAGCCAAAGAGAATAGCTCGCGAACGATACGACCAACGCTCGCATTCGAAAAGGTAACCAGCCAGTCTTGTTCAGACTTCGCATACAGGCATCGACGAGCGGATATCCTGTACAGCCACTTTTCCATGCCTGAAAATATCTGTCTGAAAAGTCATTCTCACGAAGCCCATTCGCTGCAGACCACATGTTTCTATGTTCTATGGCCGGCTCATCTTCGAGTTTCTGTATGAAATGACAATGCCAGTGTAATCGTGACTGCATTGATTGAATACTTTTTTGCCATCTTCGAAATTGCTTTTGAATCGATTGATTTTTTTCTGTCATTGCAAGACCTTTGACTTCAGAGCGTCTCTGCTCTGTTGCCTGCCAGACTCGTCGAATTGAAATTGTCCCAAAGGCGAGATGTGCTGATAGACGAGAACAGGAAGATGGTGCTGTGACAGGTGATGAGATGCCACCCGCATAGAACTGACCACGTCGCTCAACAAAATGTTGAAGGATCTCTCCAGCGGCATGTTCACCACCAGTCTGGCAATCAGACTGGTTTATTTGATGACCAAGATCGGTCGGCTCAAGGAAACCTACAGATGGTAACTGCAACACCACCTTATTCACATGATTCCTGTGTAATGAATGAACAACTGCTTGAGGCTGGTTCATTCGCGATTCCCAATAACTATTCCAACCATCTCGAGAGTTCAAACGTCGCACGACCCCGTTCTGAGAAAACTCTACAAATTTGACACCAACGGTCCGTGCCCAACAACGAACGTGCCGATCCCGAGCGTAACTGACTGCTGTCCCGGTCTCTTCGTGTGCAAAAAGCTTTTGAAATCCTGTTTCTGTTCGCAGTTGTTCAAGAATAACAGCTGCGTCTCCTTGCCTTGTGATTAGCCGAATCTTTAGTTTTTGCAAAGACTTTTCAAGATCGATCAGGCATTCTCTTTGAAATGTAAGGTGCTTTGAGTTCATCTCAGGCTGGCAGAGAATCTCTGGCTCATAAATAAAAACACAAAAAACAGAACCACCCTGAGCCTGCTCTATGGCAGCAGACAACGCTGCATGATCCACTACACGAAGATCTCGCTTCAGCCAAACACAGAGAGGTGGAGAAATTTTGGACACGAAAAATCCATATGTTTATATTCAAACAATAATATTCTAGGCTTCTTACGAACCTTCGTCTTTTCCTCCTTTTGGACTGAAGGATCGCCTATGAACCGATTTACCCATGCCTCTTACCCGTACTTTTTAAAACCACAGTGTTCTTGGAAACAGTGTTCTTGTCAGTACCTATGAGAACTTCGTATTCTGCCCAACGGGGATTCGCCACTTCATACGGAAAATTGTCATGTCACCCCTTTTTTTTAAACTTTTTTTCTTTTTTACTTTCCTCTTCCTCGCTGGGCACAACGTAGTAGCCCTTGCGCAGGGTCCTGAGCCCGGTAGTTCAAATATGGAGACTGATAATAGAAATTTGAATCAAGAGGCAGCAGAGTCTATTACCGAAAGTATTGACTCACAGTTCGGAATCATCGTGGAGAATATGGCTAATGTTCTGTTTTGGGAACCAGTAAAAGCTGTCCCAATTCCACTGATTGTCATCATCCTTCTCTGTGGATCTGTCTTTTTCACGATCTATCACAAATGGCTCAATATTCGAGGCTTTAAACATGCCATTGATATAACACGTGGTCGCTATGACAACCCAAACGACCCTGGCGAAATCTCACATTTCCAGGCTCTCACATCAGCCCTCTCTGCCACAGTCGGACTTGGTAATATCGCTGGAGTAGCTGTTGCCATTCAGACTGGAGGACCTGGTGCAGTCGTCTGGATGATGCTTATTGGCCTTTTCGGTATGACTGCAAAATTTAATGAGTGCACTCTGGCAATGGTCTATCGAAAAGTTCGTCCTGATGGCACGGTCGATGGTGGACCGATGCACTACCTTGAAATTGGTCTACAAGAACGTGGCTTTCCGTTTCCTATAGCAAAGTGCTTTGGTCTGGTCTTCGCTATTTTCTGCATTGGTGGATCCTTCGGTGGTGGCAATATGTTTCAGGCAAACCAAGCAACTTCAGCTGTCCGTGGAATGATTGGTGATAGGCCTGGACTCGATTGGTTTTTTGGTGGTTTGCTGGCTTTTCTTGTTGGTCTCGTCATCATCGGGGGAATCAAGCGGATTGGTCAGGTAACTGAGAAAATCATTCCACTTATGTGTGGCATCTATGTACTGGCTGGAATCATTATTCTCATCCTGCATGCAAACCAAATTCCCGAAGCCGCTGTGCTGATTGTTCGATCCTGCGTGTCACCCGAGGCAGCCTACGGTGGGTTTATCGGTGTCCTTGTGCAAGGTATTCGTCGTGCCGTTTTTTCCAATGAAGCCGGGGTAGGATCAGCTGCTATTGCCCACGCTGCCGCAAAAACCGATGAACCTGTTCGTGAAGGTATGGTGGCTATGCTTGGACCATTCATTGATACCGTTGTTATCTGCACAATGACAGCCCTGGTCGTCATTGTCAGTGGGGCTTACAACACACCAGAAGCTGGAAAGGGTGTTGAAATGACACGCTGGGCGTTCTCTGAAACACTTAGCTGGTTTCCAACAGTGCTCAACATATCTGTTTTTCTCTTCGCCTATTCAACAATGATTAGCTGGTCTTACTACGGAGAAAAAGCTTGGCAGTACATTTTCGGTACAACTAAAAAAGCAATCATTATGTATCGAATTCTTTTCCTTGGTTTTATTGTTCTTGGAGCTGTTGCATCTTTAGAAAATGTGATCACATTCTCTGACCTTATGATTTTATCGATGGCTTTTCCAAACATTATTGGGGGTGTTATTTTAGCCCCGCGTGTCAAAGTGCTCTTGCAAGACTATTGGCGTCGCTACAAAGCAAATGAATTTACCGTATATGAGTAACTCATCTAAAAAGGTGTACTATGGCACTTCATGCTTCCACAGTTGTTGTACCAATCGATTTTTCAAGTGCCTCAGCGAGTGCTATTAATACCGCACTTGAGATCGTTGAAAATCCAACCCAGCTGTATCTCATCCACGTTATGTTGCCGTTAGAAACAATGTCGCCTGGTGTTTTACTTGGGGATGTTACTGATGTCTCTCGAACGGCAAAAGTAACAACTGCCCTCAAAAATCTTGCAGAAACTCACAAAGCAGCAGATGCTCATCTTGCCGTAACCATTGGAACACCGGGCCTCGAAATTGCTGATTACGCAAAGCGTGAAAAAGCTGATCTCATCATCATTCCATCTCACGGATACCATGGACTCAAGCGACTTTTTCTCGGCAGTGTCGCCGAACGCGTTTTGCGTCACGCCCCGTGTCGTGTTCTTGTGCTTCGCAGAGCCGATCAGGAGTAACGTTGAATAGTTAACAAAACCTATTCAAACGTGACCAGTTCTTCGATGGCATCTTCGTCCTCAAAAGGATCAAAACAACCATCTAACGGGCCGTAGTCTGACGCAAAAATGATATAGCTGGCAAAGATTCGGAAGTCATCATTCATTTTTTGGCCTCTTATATCTTGATGATACCCCAACGGCATTTGCCGACATTTTATAGTGAAACCTAACTTTGCAGGAAATCTAAGCATACTGCTTGGCTTTATTGTATGAAAATTTTATCTTCGAGGGTCTTCATACATGCTGATTCCACGAAACGCCAGAACATGTAATTCCCTCTTCTGACCAGAAAGATTGTTATGTCGACTGCCAGCCCCACTACTACGCCCACAACTGATCCTTGGTTTCAAGACCGATTTGCAGAACGGATTGGTGGAGCGGGTTATGGAAAGGGTACCGAAGTCTACAAATTCGAACTAATTAAACGGGCAAAACGTCAAGCGCTCGCTGAAAATCCTGAACGAAAAATGCTTGACTTTGGCATTGGAGAGAATGATGAAATGGCACCAGAGGGTGTTCGAGATGTCATGAGGCGGGAGATTGATCAGCCGGAAAATCGTGGCTACGCTGACAATGGTATTTTGGAATTCAAAGAAGCAGTAGCATCCTTCATGGAGCGAGAATTTCAAGTTGTTCTTGATCCGAATAAAGAAATCAATCATTGCATTGGATCAAAAACTGCTTATGCAATGCTTCCAGCTGCTTTCATAAACCCTGGTGATGTCACACTCATGACTGTTCCGGGCTACCCGGTTGCTGGAACTGCAACACAGTGGCTTGGAGGCGAAGTCTATAAAATTCCTCTGTTGCCTGAAAATAATTTCTTTCCAGATCTTGATAGTATTCCAAGTAACATTCTCTCTCGAAGTAAAATTCTTGTTCTCTGCTATCCAAATAGCCCAACTGGCAAGACTGCAACTGTAGAGTTTTATAAAAAAGTTGTTGAGTTCGCAAAAACAAATCGGATTATTGTTGTTCAAGATGCTGCTCATATGATGCTTTCCTACGAAACAGCGCCTCTGTCTTTCTTATCTATCGACGGTGCAAAAGATGTTGGAGTTGAAGTTCATTCGATGTCGAAAGGCTTCCACATGATTGGCTGGCGACTTGGCTGGGTCTGCGGTCATGAAAAAATTGTCCAGGCATTTGCAGATGTAAAAGATAATTGTGACTCTGGTCAGTTTATTGCGATCCAGAAGGCCGCTGCTGCTGCACTTGGAGACCCTCATATACCGCATCAGGTTCGGGAAAAATATCGTCGTCGACTTGAAAAGCTTGTTGGTGTTCTTCGGAGCGTCGGTTTTCAGTGTGAGATGCCAGGAGGCACCTATTTCCTCTATACAAAAAGCCCAAAAGCTGCCGGTGACCAGAGTTTTGCAAACGCTTCTGAGGCAGGTCAGTTCTTAATCAAAGAACTTTCGATCTCTACAGTTCCTTGGGATGACTGTGGAGCCTTCACCAGATTTTCGGTGACGTATGAAGCTCATGATGAAACTGCTGAAAATGAACTTATGGCTGATCTACACGGCCGCCTGTTACAGGCGCAACTAAAATTCTAACGCCAAGACAATTTCGTACCTCATAAGGGACGAGCACGCATGCCTATTCGCATCGTCCATACCGCCGACAATCACATTGGAATGCCGTTTCGACAGCATGACGATGAGACTCAAAAACGACTTCTCGAGGAACGCTTTACAGCTCTCGAACGTCTGATTTGTGAGGCAAATGAAAATCATGCCGATTTTTTTGTAATAAGTGGTGATCTTTTTGATTCACCACGTGTGAAAAATTCATATATAGAACGAACCGTTGATGTGCTTCGTCACTTCACAGGGGACTCTGTCCTTGTCCTTCCTGGCAACCACGATTTCTATAGTGGCGAAGATACCGAGGTATGGAAACGTTTTCGCAAGGCCTCTACAGAATTTTCAAATATAGAATTATTGGTAACTCCTACTACCATCAGCTTTGATGTCGACGGGGAAACTGTACAGTTTTTCCCTTGTCCCTGCCCATCAAAGACCGGAAAAGAACCTGTCACAGGATGGATTTCCTCTGTCGAGCATAACCTCGCAGCTCTGCGCATCGGCATTGCGCATGGCAACGTCGAGGGACTCGGTCTCGATGCTGATGATCGTTATTTCACGATGACAATGCCAGATCTAGAAGCCCTTGGTTTGACTACGTGGCTCTTGGGACATATTCATGTTCCCTTCCCAACAACTTCTTTGGGGACTGATTCACAACTTTTTATGGCTGGAACACACACGCCAGACTCAGTCCGTTGCAGACACACAGGCTCAGCATGGCTTCTTGATTTTGAAGAATTGCGTCTTAAACAATACAAGCAATTACATCCTGGAAGATTACAATTCATTCGAGTTGAACAAAATATTCATAATGAGCATCACATTTCCAAACTCCAAAAGACCTGTGATGACCTTAACCCAGATCACGTCATCCTTGACTTGAAATTGTCCGGTCAACTCTCAAGTGATGAGCAAAATACATTCAATCAATTGTTACAAAAAATTGAAGATGTGTTTCAATCCTGTTCTCTCACTGTGAATATTAAGAAAAAAATTGATGAAGATATTATTGGATCTCATTACCCACGGGGAACACTCGCTGAGCAACTTCTTTCGAACCTTTTAGCTGACAAAGATCATCCAAATGATGTCGCACTTGCTCATGATTTGATCAAGGAGATTTCAAAAGAATGAGGTTAACGTCGATACGACTACATCCATTTGGAAAATTTCAGGATACTACGTGGGACTTATCTGATCCTCTCGTTGTCATAAGTGGCCCCAATGAGACGGGCAAGTCAACACTGCGGCAGGCAATATTTCATAGTCTCTTCACGCCAACCGACCTTACTCCATCTCGTCTTCGAAGCCTCATCGCACCATGGCTGCCGCTTCCAGCAGGTGACTATGCCGCCATCACTATCGACATCAACGATAACGGCAAACACTATCAGCTCAAAAAACGATGGGGATCCCAGCCAACCTCTCATCTTACGACTCCCGATGGGTCAGCTCTTAATGACACCGAAACAATTGCCAGAACCCTTGGAAAAATCTGCGGCCATAACGAGGCGACATTTCGCCATGTCTTTTTCACAGGCCACGATGAATTAGAGAATACGATAACGAAACTAAAAGCCAATGCATTGGAACTTCGAGATATTCGCAGTCTTGTTCAAGCAGGAAATGAGACTGCGGGTGACATCGACCAACGAAAACTTGAAGATTTACTTGATCAGCGTATAAAAAAATATTTTAGTCGTTGGGATAATGAGCGTCAGCGACCAATCCGACAGAACGGACAAGAAAAATCCGTTGGCAACAAATGGAAGCAGGACGTAGGGGAAATACTCGCCGCTTGGTACACATGGCAAGCCTTAATCGTCGAACAAAAAACCATTCTTCGGATTGAGCAAGACATTGATTCTATTACGTCTCAACTCATCACAATCGAAGAACAAGTAAAAAAAGATCAGGATTTTCTCTCTACGTTTGGAGCCTTACGTGATCAATTATCTGAGCGAAGTGTCATGGAGGAGCGAATATCCAGGCTTACGAGTGAGCGGGAATTATTCAAAAAAGTATTTGCTGCTTGGCCCATAGCGCACGCGGCCGTGGATGCCTGGAAAACACAGCGAGATACTCTTGTTTCACAATCAACGAATCTTAATGAAGAACTCCGTACAGCACGATTACGAGAGCAGGCTGATGATATCCTAAACAACTACCGTGCCATTCAATCTGCAGCAAAAGAAATGCACGAAGCTCAGGATTCCATGAAAAAACAACACCGACCGGAACCAGCAATACTTTTCACTATTGAAACACTTCATGATGAAGTCGCTCACCTTGAGAATGTACTTGCTGCCCAGTCGTTAACGTACTCTATGACCTCGAAACCTACCCAATCGGTCGTTATTACTCGCTCGGACGAACCACCAGAGCATCATGATATTCAAGAAATTCCAGTCACTGGAACAGCCTCCGGTCGCATTCAATTTGAGTCAGCCGGACTGATTATCACTGTGGACAGTGGCACTCAAGACATCGAAGAACTCTTACGCGAACTTCACCAAAAACGAACTTCTTTACGTCTTACACTTGAAAGCTGTGGTGTTTCAACTGTTTCTGAAGCCAAGAAACAAGCTTCCTCCTACGACAGTCTTGTACGCCGCATGGAATCAAAACAAGAAACGTATCAAGCACTTCTCCGAGGAAAAGATCAGGCAGAATGGGACAAGCGGTTTGCAGAGATTGAAGGACTCCGGAAAACACGCGACAGCAAAACCATAGAGCACGAACTCGAGGCTGTACGTCACTCGGTTTCTACCGGTGATCAATCTCTGAAAACACATCAAGAGCGTATTCAATCGTGGGAAAAATCTTATATAAACCTTGAATCACTTGGAGAAAAGCTTCTTAACGCTCAGCATGATCTTCGTACCACGGAGACCACACTCACAACGTTACCACACGTCCCCTCAAACTTTCCATCGAGTGACGCGTTTATACATTCTCTTGATTCTGCCCAGGAACGAATGAACACAAATAGTGAACCCCGTTCTACACTCGCGTCTCAAAGAGGAGGACTCGAAGGCCAATTGGGGGACCGTCGTAGTGAAGACCTTGCAGAAGAAGCCGAGAATGCAAAAAATCAATTTGATCACATTCTTGATGAAGGCAAATCGTATAAACGAATCAAAGAAACGCTTTCCGGCATTGCTCCGATTGATAACACTTCGCTTGATACGTTTAATGACCGCGTTTCAGAATTATTTTCAACTATTTCTTCAAGTGATTCACTGCTGGGTTTTCTTGATACAATTCCATCACATATCACTCGCGGCACGATAACAATCTCACCGGAAAGACTCTCACAGGGTGCACGTGGGGCCCTTGCACTCGCCGTCCGTCTAGCACTCGCTGAGTTATATTTACAATCTGCAAGCGGTTTTGTCATGCTTGACGATCCACTGGTACACCTAGACAAAGAACGTTTAGGTGAGGCTATTTCAATTTTAAAATTATTTTCGAAACGATTTCCTGTGATCTTTTTTACTTGTCATGAACAGCAAGCGGATTTGCTTCGAGTTTAACTTGAGATTCATTCCGCAATGCAATCATTCGTTCTGCAAGACCGGTTGCGCGACGAATAGGCTTTTTGACTGCTGCCTCAAGTACGTTTCGAGGGCAGACAAGTGTTACTTTTTTAATTGCTCGCGTCACCGCCGTATATACAAGTTCACGAGTAACAATGCGACTGAAATGTTCTGGCAAGACAACAACCGCATGTTGATACTCGGAACCCTGACTTTTATGAATCGTAAGAGCGTGTACTGTTGCGACATCTTCGAGTCTTGAAACTGGCACCCGAACAGTTTGACCAGGTTGACCAAAGATGGCTTCAAAATGATTGTTCATACTGGATGAAGCTACGATAACTCCAACATCACCATTAAAAAGTGCAAGTGACCGACAATTTCGAGTAATCATTATTGGTTGCCCTATATACCAAGGCATGGCCTGCGTAATTCCAAGCTTTGCCTCGACACGAGCGTTCCATTGCGTCACCCCTGAAAACCCTTCTCGGTGAGCACAAAGGACCTGCAATTCCTGCTGTATCGCAAGGGTGTTATCGAGATCACGATTCTTTGCAACACTTTGCAAACACTTTGCATGATCAACAATCTCGGCTACCAGTCCCTCCACTGCGGGCCCATTTGTCGGTTCAATCCATTGAACATCTGCATGACCTGCCTCAAGAACAGCTCGTGTTCGAGAAACATCGCCTGCTCGAATTGACTCTGCCAGAGCCTTGATACCCGGTGCATCTTTCGCACGATGGACAGTCGTCAATTCTGCAATTTTGTTATGAAGTGGGTGTTTCTTATAACGTTCTGAGCGAAATCCAGCGATATCTCCTAGAACTGTTCCGGCATCAACACTGGCAAGCTGATCGGGATCACCGACAAGAATAACTTCTGCATCATCTGCAAGAGCAGTAAGTAGGTGATACATCAACGAACTTGATAACATCGATGCTTCATCAACAATAACCATATCGTAGGGCAAGCGATTCCCCGCATGATATCGAAATGGTTGTACTCGAGATGGGTTGTAATCTAATAGCTTATGGACCGTACGAGCTGGTTCCGCTGTTACAGCAGCTATGACGCTCGATGAAGCACCAAGCTCTAAACATCGGTGACGCAGCACATCAGTCATTCGTGATGCCGCTTTACCTGTTGGCGCAGCGAGGCCTAATCTCGGCCAAGATTCCTTTGCGCTAAGACTAGAAAATCGCTCCACTAAATCCTGAGCAATTTTGGTTGTTTTGCCAGTTCCTGGTCCACCAAGTAAAACATGTACTTGGCGGCATGAATCGCGAATTAAAACTGATGCGATATCCTGCTCTTCTGCGAGTGCTCTTGCAAGATACAGTCGTTGACCATCAATGATAAACGGCCGTCTATCTTCCAAACCACCAACAAGAGACTTCACAGCCTGTAAGGAATCAAGCCATATGTCTGGCTGTAATGGCCAGTCCGGTACATCAGCGGCACCAATTTCAATTCCACCAGCCCACTCTTTGATATTATCAAAATCAACACATGTGTGACCGTCCCGGACAGTCCGAAGTGCAAGACAGAAACCCACCCAGGCAAGAAGACTTGGCTGTTCTTCACGATCTCGATTGGCTATTGATACCAACACAGTAGCTGCCGCAATATCTTCACGTCCGATAACTCCAAACTTTCTATATACTTGCAATTCATGAGGTGGCATCATGGAGTTTCCTCATTTTTCCCAGCAAGCAGGTCACTGAGTTCCTTCCAGAGTCCTTCCGGTGCCCTCCACGTAAAAACACCATACCTTCTTCCCTCATTATCTATTGGTGTATCTGCCCCTTTCATGCCACGCGTAAATGTGTAGGCAATACCAACAATACATTGATTTGGATTTGCCTGAGGCAATCGCCATCTCAACATTCTATAGAGAGCCGTCCCGTAAAGAATTGCTTGCAATGGATAATGATGAATCTCCATCGCCTGAACAATTCGTTCTGGTGCGTAGGCTTGTAAAGGATTTTCCATTCCAGCCGTATGTAAGCGATTACTTTTGTAGTCACAAATTGCCAGTTTTGGTTGATCCGATCGACTGCCCGGTAACCCGAGCACCGCATCAACTGATCCAGTGAGAAGGCTACCTAATGGTATTTCAAAAGCTGGCCCACAAAGTATTTCAGCATAGTTTGCGAGAGAATCTTGAGGTGACAAATAGTCCTTAAGTACTTTTCCAATAGCAGACACTTTTATATTTTTTTGCTGCCCCCCTAGTCCCATTTCAAAACCCATCTCAGGTATACAGCGTGACGGTGGGATATCTACTAAACGATCATTTCCAAAGGGCCCACCAAGTGGTGTTGTCAGTGTTTCTTGCACCATCTTGCAAAGGTTTTCACCAAAATGCCTAAGTCTTCCATTAGATATTTTATCTTTTACAATTCGTTCAATTTCTTCCTCAAGAGGAACAATCGTCGTGTCTATCTCTTCGAATATTTGATGAATAATGCTACCAACAATTACACCTGCTGGGAAATCTATGACCTGCTGACCTGCCGTGTTGTCAGATTGAGAAGACAATGGTTGACTCGTAGTTTGCATAGTGTGCTCGTCATACCCACCACGTTCTGGTCGGTAAATATTTTCATAACTACGGGTAGCAACGATACTACTAAAGGACATTCTCCGTGTAGGACGCACTGGAGGGGGCAAAGCAGCATTGGTCATACCATTTGGAGATGTTGCTGTCTTCAGATTGCGTTTAAGCTGTCCTGGTAGGTCGCTTGAGTAAACATATGTATCTGGAAACGAAAACGACTGGTCGATAATGCTTGGTACTTTTCCATCAGCTATCAAGATTCCTAAATAGTGTTCTGCTCGAGTAGCAGCTACATAAAAAAGTCTTTTTGCTTCCTGATCTTCTGCCTCATGCTGTCGCCGCCGTGCGGTTATTGATGCTCTTTCAACAGCAAAACCTATATCCACTTTGCGTCTGCCATCATCATCATAGAAAACAGTCGGATAGGACTTAGCAAACACATTTTTTATCGCTGGCTTCCAAAGATCTGCCACAATGACGCATCGAAACTGCAGCCCCTTCGCCGAATGCATTGTGAGTACTCGTACTGCATCAGCATCACTTTCAATGCGACGACTGACAAGATCATGTCTCGGATCTTTCTTTGACAGACGAACAATTGTTTCGACAGCCTGATGAGGACTACACCCACCAGATGGACCAATCGCATCGAGTGCTTCAAGAACATGAAGGAAATCTGTGAGATTTCGTTCACCGTCCGAACCAGCAACAACACGCTCCATCATGGACACTTCTTGTTCAATCGCCACGCCAAAAGCCGCGATACCATGACGCACGAGTACAACCGAGAGCTTCATAAGCTCTTCCTGCACCTGATTCATTGCAGCATCGTCAAGAAGACCACTCTCCGACAGTGCGTAGCCAAAAAAACATGTCGCTGCCGCCCTCCGTATATGCCCATTGCTTGCTGGCTTCTCAATAGCCTCCAGAAGAAGCCGTAGATCAAATGCCATACGGCCAGTCATCACACTACTTGTACCACCACTCACCGCTGGAATACCTACTTGAGCAAGTCGTCGCTCAATCATACGACTTACACTTGCTGTACGGGTCAGAATGCAAATATCACTCGGCACCAAAGCACAGGGTGCTGTCGCATCAGGAAGATGTAATTGCACCTGATCCAACAAGTGAATAACTTTTCTAACAGCCGGCTCAACGAGTGATTGTTGGCTGTCTGTCTCGCCCGCATGAATAATCTCAAGAGGTTCTACATTCCCTACCAGACATGATGTCTGGTGATTACTCGAAGCATTCACGTGGCCATATGCGATCCCTTCCCCAAAGCTCGTTTCTGAAAATACTTCATTGAGACATTCCACAAGAGGCTGATCGGAACGCCAGTTTGTGGAAAGAGTTCGATGATTTTTTCCTTTCTTCGTAAAATTGACGTAGGCCTGCACATCAGCACCACGAAAACTGTAAATAGCCTGCTTTGGATCACCCACACTTACTAATGATCTTTTATCATCACCTGGAAATAGCCGTGTAAAAAATTCCCACTGCAGGCGATCTGTATCCTGTGCCTCATCCACAATTGCTAATAAAAAACGCTGTTGTAGTCTTTTCACTACAACAGATTGTGAATCTTTTACGAGGTCACATGCACGTCGCAACAGGTCATTTGAATCTGGTGTTGCTGCCATCACACTGTGGACGCGTTGTACGCATTTGGCTAGCAACTCTTTCAGATTCTGCAGACGATCTATCACCGGTTGATCAGCTATCTCTTTTTCATCAAACCACATTTCAAGAAAAGGATCACTTAATAATGTTGTCAAACATGATCGTAATGTCACCTCGTCCCAACGTAGTCCCGATGCAGCAGCGCTCACAATCTGATCGTTTACAACTTCGCTTACAATACGATTCGTTTCCTCAGCATCAACTACTGTTTCAAGATCAACACCTGCTGTCCTAAGCACCCGACTACAGACACCGTGAATTGTTGAGATTGTTGCTGTGTCAAATTCAACCAAAGATCGTTCGAGACGGAACGCTCGCTTCAGTCGTTCTGGCTCATCGATATCGAATAATAAATCAGTAACCGCGTCAGCTGAATGAGAACCTGCACCCCGTAGATCTGCTACAGTTGAAATGAGTCGCTGTCGGATTCGATGTCGCAACTCCATTGCCGCATTACGGGTGAACGTTGTTATGAGAATATTGCCAATCCGTAGGTCATCACGGAGAGCTAATTCCCGGGCCACGAGTGCAGCAACGGCATACGTCTTTCCCGTACCAGCACTCGCCTCAACGATCATGCCATTACGAATCTGATCATTAGTCAGGTCAAGTTTCATTCTGGTGAATAAATATTGGTTCGTGGTTTAAAATGCGTGAGGGCGACGTATGGCTTAAAAAACTTCTCATGTCGTTTATGATCTAAAAAAACATTATTGAAGATGGGGCCTCGACCATGGACGACTACTTCAAGAGTTTTTTCAAAAGATTTGTGAGCAACAAAAGAATTAAAAGTTTTTTTTGATTTATTTTGATCATTCAGATATTCCGCAGCAGCCTTACCGAAACTGCTATAAGCACTTGCTGCTGCCTGCTGATAAAGATCACACAAATTTCCCAAAAGATCTTTCGCACTTCGCCTATTAATACTCGTGTCGAGCATAACTTCACGAACCATAACAGCTTTACGGGGTTTCCCCTTCGCATCAACTGCATTGGGTGACCACTTTTCATGCTGACTGTAAACACAGGCACGTGTTATCGGTAGACCTGCAGCGGTCGCCAAAAGCAATTGTCCCAAAGCAAGATACTTGGGCCTCTGAAATTGTGCCGTCGTCTTTGCACCCGGGGTGAGAAAAATGAGTGATGTAGAATCATTCTTGCTGAATTGAAGCGTACCTGAAATCTGTACATTGTTGACTTCGACACGAACCATTTCGGCCTGTCTATCTATAAGTGACAGTCCGTCTTCGTTTGTCTGTTGAACGACTGCCTCAGTAAATGCCGTGATTTCCTCTATGACAGCCTCACCAAAACCCCAAATCGGAACATCACCATCTGCTTGAACAGTCTCAATCCAAATATTTTCAAACTCTTTACTCTGATCACCGTTGAGAAACTGATGTATATAATTATCACGCAATTCACGTTGCTCAGGCTGCGATAGCACAAGTGGCAGAGTCGCAGGGATTTCAATGTCGTCATTTCGCCACGGATTAATCGCCAGTGTTTCACGTACAAATGGCCACAGTGGGTCATGCATAAATGCCGCAAGCGCGGTCAATTCAAGGAGTGTCCGGGGTGGTGGTGATGTAGACCTGAGCGGTACAGGTTGAGGTGTTGCTCCCAATACTTTTGCAACATGTAACGCTTTTCGATCATGACTCCATACTGTGTCTGGCCGGATACCATGCATTTCAAAGTTTTCATGACTACATGCATGTCGAGGATGAAACACTTCGATATCGCTATATTCCTCGCCATCTCTTGTCTGAAGGGGCACACCATGACGGCCTACAAAATCAACAAATTCAGCAAGCGGTGTTATCAGAGGCAAACTCACATTTGTAGACACACTCATGCCGGTGCATGTTATTACTAATTGGTCGCTGGCTGCCAAAACACAGTCTAGAAAGCTACGGCGAACATTGATTCGTGGATCACTATCACCTAGCAATTGCTGCCGTTCAACAAGGTCATCGCTATCATTGACAGACGATTCACCAGCATCTTCATCAAACCCTGCAATACATATTACTCGAAACGGAACTGCACGAAGTGGAATCATTGAAGTTGCAGTGATCGCACCAGTACGCAGCGGCTGGTGACCAACTGCAGCCGTCAAAGTTGTGACCAGAATAGTTTTTATATCGTGATATGGCACTCTGGTTTCAGTTGCACATCGGCGCAAGTACTCAAGTTCATTGACTGCAACTTCCAACTCATCCGTATCATCCCCAACGAGCTGAATTAATGCTTGCTCGATGTGGTCACACCAATCACGTACTGAATGGTTATTCGTAACAAGACGATCGAAAGCATCAATCACACGTACGATTGATAAAAGCGGTGCAAGTGATTCGATATCCGAAGTATCTACACCAGTCAGCGGCACAATACCGCCGAGTACAACTTCTGGCGTACCATCTGGAAGCAAAATGCCTAGCAACATTCTCTCTAAACCCTGCCACCATGTATGTGCCGCTAACTCTGGCTGATCCAGTCCGTCTCGCTTTCGACGCGGCCCATCAATACCCCAGCGAATACGTGTACGTTCAATACAGCGTTTCCAGACTTCTAATGTATTGTCATCAATGTCGTAATGAGTTCGAATCAGACGATGCGTTGCCACACCGAGCATGTCTTCAACAGAACACCTTGAACCAACAAGCTTGAGTAACGCAACAAGCAGCTCTGCTCCTTCACTTACTTCACGAATTCCCCGATCAGCTATCACGAGTGGAAGTTCAATATTATGATTTTTTCCTTGCAGCTTCCTACTAAATACAGCTTCAAGATGGGGTGCTAATTCAGAAATACGAGGGCTCACAATGAGAACATCGTGAGGAGAAAGATTTTCATGGTGTTTAAATGAATGTAGAAGTGCGTCATGAATAACCTCTGCCTGCCTACTAAGGTCATGACAGCGATGAATTCGAACTGATTCATCTTGAAAATGAACATTTCCCGTACTGCAGATACCTTCGGAAATCGTCTGCTGTAGTGTTTTCAAAAGTGTTGTTGGGTTGTCCTCTTTATTGTCCTCATTTTTAACCATGTGCTTAGGGACAAGGCCCTGAGATGCAAGAAGCATTTGAGCTTCTTGTGTTCCTCGCAACCATGAAGTCACCAGAGAATCGCCGGCCTGCAACAAATCTATTTCTTGCTTCTTCGGTGGATATCCAAGCGTTTGCGGCGGTGCTGTTTGCTCCCATTGAATGCACAGGGGCGGCGACGGATGCACAAGCAACACTTTGACATTGCAGTGTCTTCCATTCGTATCATTAAGAGCGGCAAGCTTCTTCAGAAGTTCAATTTGGTGAAAAGTGAGCCCTTCCAGTCCTGCTACCAAAACTGCTGATGGTACCGGTCCTTGGGCATTTTGATCTCGAAGTGGTGGACTTGGCTGATCAATAGAAGCCCGAACCAGTTGCCAGAGATCGAATTGCCAATGATCACTTCGCGCTAACGATACAAGCATCTGGTCACCAGATGAATTCACTTCACCAGCCATGGGCGCGAGTACTGGCTTTTCATTTTCCCAATAATAAATCATCCCTGGCCGCCGAAAATGATACCGATCAAACCTGTCGGCAATTCGTCGTGCTGCAAGCAACGGCCCACCTGATTGCTGAATAAGCCAATCATAGCGCGGCGTTTTCACGATAATATCTAAAACTATAAAAGTGAGTCGCTGCACAGACCACGGATCATCCGCGTCTTTGCATGCTCCAATCAATCGTGATATAGAACCTGGGTAAGAAAAGTCTACCCCGGAAACGATGCCATCACCCAGATCTCCTGATGTTGATCCAAGTCTTTTCGCTAATTCATCTGCAAGCCAACTACGAGCTCCAATGGTGGGCAATACAATCTTGTAGGCTGTAAAAAAATCTACTGGCTGAGACAGAAATTCGACGGCCTCATCAACAATGGCATCCAAACTGGTGATATATTGAATAGAAAGTGGCATGGTCTTTGTAGTTTATCCGGCCACCAGATTTCCGGGTACATTTTGATTTGCGCTGTATTTATGCTGGTAAAAAGGCCATAGATAATTTATTCTCTCAGATGGTGGGTCTGTGCGTGCCTCTATACGTTGGATG
Organism: uncultured Planctomycetaceae bacterium; assembly: GCA_913052575.1. Classification (GTDB taxonomy): domain Bacteria; phylum Planctomycetota; class Planctomycetia; order Pirellulales; family UBA1268; genus UBA1268. The sequence goes on along the minus strand of CAJXFK010000042.1, from coordinate 2,850 downwards.
AACGAGCATAATTATGGATATGCGACCACAGAAACAGTTACCGGGTTCTGTGAAGCCCAGTCCTCTACTATCTGTTGATAACCATGACACCGTCCCTTCAATTGAAGAACTATCAAGACGGACCACAGATTTTGGCCTAGGTAATGAAGAAACCGTTGTCGAACATACCGATCCTCTACTTGGAATTGATCTTGGGGATATCGTTATAGAATCGCTTCTCGCATCAGGTGGTATGGGACGTGTTTATAAAGGGCGACAGCGATTGCCTGAGAGAAGCGTCGCTGTCAAAGTCATGCGTCCGAGCCATCGTTCACCACGTGCATTCCAGCGATTCCAACGCGAGACGGAACTCTTGGGACAACTTTCCCATCCTGGAATTGCGCAGATCTATACCGCTGGATCTTTCAAACAGCACGGTGAAATTTTTCCATACTTTGTAATGGAACTTGTTCAAGATGCGATGCCGTTAGTGAAAGCCGCCAGCTACCATAACTTGTCAAACATAGAACGCCTGCGTCTCTTTTCATCTGTATGTAAAGCAGTCGCCTACGGACACGCACGTTCTGTAGTTCATCGTGATCTCAAGCCCAGTAATATACTTGTTGATTCCACTGGCTATCCAAAGGTTATTGACTTCGGTATCGCTCGAATAGAACAAGATGATGATGCTACTGAAACTGGAACGTTTCTTGGAACTCGCCAATATAGTAGTCCCGAACAGTGTGCCGGACACAAAGTTGATTCGCGGAGTGATGTCTATTCTCTTGGCGTCATACTGCACGAAATTCTTACAGGCAAACTCCCATATGATCTTAAGGATGCCTCGCTTCTCGAAACGGTTCGGATTATCCACGAGCAACCACCGAACAGGCTTCGTGTTCCTGAGACGAAACTTCGTGATGGGATTGATATCATTGCCGAAAAATGTCTGTCAAAAGAACCCCATGATCGATACCTGAATGCTGAAACGCTTGCCCAAGATATTGATGCTCTCCTTTCTGGACAGCCTTTAGCAGCAAAGCCACAAACACTGCTAAAACGAAGTTTTTTTTATTTCAAAAAACATTCATCTCTCACCGCGTCGGGCACAATGCTCTTCGTCATGTTGTCTCTATTTTCTTTTTCGAACATGTGGCCTAGAGCCAACAAAATTGAAGTCGATCTAACGACTACGGCAGCGGTAAATAATAAATTGCTCGAAGTCAAATTTGCTGGAGTGTCAAGCTATAGAACGACTCCACTCAGGTGGCTACATTTGGCATTCAATGAACCCATTCTCAGTCTTACGACCGCTGACTTCCAACTGCTACGTGATGGCCTAGAGGTACCCCTCAAAAATGTCACAGTCTCTGGAAATCGAACTAGTTGGGAAATTAGTGGTCTTGAGGAACTTACGTCAAAGGAAGGCAAGTACATTCTCAAATTAGCTGGGACTCGATCCACTCCTCAGAATATCAACGGGCACCGCCTTCGACAGGAATATAAAACGACTTGGACAATGCCTCCTTTTAAGGATATACGTTTTAATCTTCTCGATGATTCATGGAAACAATATCTTGTTTCCATGAACGATGTAGAAAGCTATACCGAACATTCTGCCGGTGCCTGTACATTTATTCGTCCAACAGTATCGGAAAAAGAGGGTGTCGTCATCTTCAAGTTTGACGCTCCTTTTTTAATTCGGAACGCAACACTCAAAGCAACAATTAAAGTCTGGACGACTGGCGATCCATCTCCATACGACCCGGGGGCTATTGCGGCACTCGATATTTCACCTGATGGAAAACTATGGACAAATCTCGATACTCGTGCTGCGAACCACGGTGGTTTTGGTGGTAATTTTTTTGATGTTTCTGAGTATGTGGCAGAATCCCAAACAGTCTGGGTGCGTGCGCGTCTCACTGCAACACGAGAATGGCCTGAAGATGGTCTGATCTTCAGTCAATTTTTAAGGAGTGACACAGAATCCCTACCAGAGCCCTTCTATCTCACCATGACCGGCGGCAAGCCACCACAGAAAGAAAATCCAGGAGTCCCTGTTCCCGATCGCTAGTTGTCGTCATGTTGTGACGTAGGATCCATCACATCTCAGCCTGGTCGTGGAAGACTCGGACTAGTTTCATAATCCGGCCAGAGCTGTTCCAGTCTTGAACATACAGATTGCCATTGGCATCCCAGCATGAACCGTGTGTTCCACTAAATATGCCCTCTTTCCAATGCTCATGTGGAACCTTAAAGTTGCCGCGAGTCTTGGGATCTGTATTTGATCCAAGCACCGCTATGATTGTGTTACTTTTATCGAGAATCACGATTCGTCCGTGCAGATCTGGCACAGCTACATAGTCACCCCGAATGGCTACTGCCGTTGGCATACCAAGCCCAGTGATAACCTCTCCGATATATATACCATCGAGATCGTAATGTACCAATCTGCCTTTAGGCTTATGGTTTCGGTCACAAATTAGTAGCCGTGGCGGGTCATATCGATTATCAAGAGCCATTCCGTGTGCTGTATTAAATTCCTTAATTCCGTTCCCTTTAGTTCCAAAGTGAGAGCGGTACTTGCCTTCTTTACTGAATCTAAAAATTCGGTTACTCGCATAACCATCCGCAAGATAAATATCATTATCAGGCCCAACCGTGATTGCCGTTGGCGCCCATTTTTCTATCTCCAGTCCACACTCTTGTTTACTGGGAATTCCAAACCGCAATGCAATTGTGCCTGTTGCAGCTTCAATCTTTATTCCTTCACCAGCCTGATTGCGTGCACCATATATAAAATCCTGCCCGCCTTCATTTCGCATTTTCATGTCGTGAAGCGATGTATAGTCTTTTCCTAGATACCGCTTC
>CAJXFK010000041.1 GCA_913052575.1 uncultured Planctomycetaceae bacterium | reverse complement strand
CGTCAAAGACGGATTAGGCGTGGCCCTTTTTCTTGGCAGCCTTCTTCTTCTTGGCAACTTTCTTCTTGGCTACTTTTTTCTTAGCAACCTTTTTCTTAGCAACCTTTTTCTTGGCTACTTTCTTCTTCTTGGCTACCTTTTTCTTAGCAACCTTTTTCTTGGCTACCTTTTTCTTGGCGACCTTCTTCTTTGCAGCCTTCTTCTTGGCCATTGAATGGCTCCTTGCCAGTAGCACCCCATGAAATGAACCGACTGCTTCCTTGGGGTGCTGAATCTTGGAAGGAGTCGACGTTATCATGCTGTCATGATGTGCAAGCACATACATCACATGCGTGAAGTACAAGTTTTCAGTAATTTTGTGTTCTACTGTCAAGAGAAATCACAAAAAATTTTTAAAAAAAACGGAAATTTTCTATCTGAAAAACCAGATATTCACTGTGTTCATGTGTCTGAGAAATTGCATAAGACGGCTTTTGAGAGGCCGATAAAGAGAACATTCAGTGAACATAAAGATGCTTTTTTACGGCAGAAAGTCTATTTTAAGGTTGGACTGAACTTTTTTTTACCCAATCGTGAAGCATGTTCATCTGTGCTGCAAAACCCTGTTCTGTACAACCTAGTGGACTTTTGAAAAAACTTGCCAACCAAGGCAGGGAACCGGCCTCGCCAGCCAGCCGGGCACGATCTACTAGTCGAACGAGATCAATCACCAGAGGCGCCGCCAAAATAGAATCACAGCCTTGCCATGTGAATTGCATGGTCATGGGCGTACCAAGAAATCCCTCAAAATGGATATGATCCCAAGCAGTTTTCCAGTCACCAAGACTTTCAATAAACTCAATAGACACAAGTGTTTGCGGTGTTGTTGGTAAAAGACTCGCAAGCAGATGGTCTTTACTTCTCACCTTAGCGGCTTTATTTGAAGGATTATCAAGTATTTTGCCATCGAGATTGCCAAAAATGTTGTGACCTACCCAACTTTTGACACTGAGGTGGCGATCACGAAACATTGGTGCAAGAACACTTTTGAGTAATGTCTCACCCGTTTTTCCATCACAGCCAGCATGCGGTAGACATAAGTTTTGGGCTAGTTGATTAATTGCGGGCGGTGTTGCCCCTGTAGAAGGCGTAAAATTGATGTAGGCAGCATTTGCCTCAAAAGCTGCAATCGCATAGAGGCTACTCGTAGGCAGGGGACTTGAGTCTGTAGACTTTTCAAGGAGAGGCGAAAGCTCGTCGAAGTCATTGGGAATAGGCAATGACCATGGAGGTTCAGTCGATGCCAGGTTGACGACAATAATGCGATCAACATCATTTGTATCCGCAAAATCAACAATATCTTCCCGAATTTGATCAATTACATTCCGTGGCGTTGTTCCTTTTTTCGATTCTGGTGAAGAAGCTATGGCTTGGATGGATTTTCCAGCAGCCAAGACAGTTCCTGGACGAAGGCGAGTTTCAATATCTAGAAGATCAGGTGTGACCGATTCTAGTATGTCTGGTGAAATTGCTCGACTGACTGTCCACATACGACGCGCCTCATTGAGTAGGCCCTCGTCACGGATATCATGTCCACCAACAACAATATCACTACAATGGGCGAGATTAAGCGGATGAAATGCTGAGGTTTCAGTGATTAAACCAATGGGTTCCACTAATCCTCGGTTCATGGCTGCAAGTCCGGTCATGACGGTCGTGGCGACGCCACCTTTTGCACCGATGAGCCAAAGTCCGATTCGTCCAGTTGCCATCCAAACTCCTTTTTATCGCCGTGGTATTATCTGTAAACGAATGGTTCATTTCTATTTTACGCCAGTAGTACTTTATGCCAGCAGTACTTTATGATGGCGTACCAATACTAGAAGTATGCCATGTCAATCAGGTTCTTACTGATAAGAAGTATGAAAGGAAAAATTCATGGAAGAAGATGCTTGTTTTGAACTAGCACAACGAATGGCCTCCCTACAACCGTCGGCTACGCTCGCCATGGCAGCGCGAGCCGGTGCAATGAAGGCATCAGGAATTGACGTTATTGACCTTTCAGTTGGAGAACCAGATTTTCCCACTCCTGAACATATTTGTCAGGCTGGTAAAGCAGCTATTTCTGCAGGAAAAACAAAATATACGCCTGCAGCTGGAATACCGGCCCTTCGTGAGGCAATCGCAAATGATTACACCCGTCGATCTGGGCTTTCGGTCACACCTGCACAGGTTATTGTTTCGAATGGGGCAAAACATAGTCTTCATAATGTCTTTACATCACTCTTAAATCCGGGCGATGAAGTCGTTGTGCCGACACCATATTGGGTGAGTTATGCCGAATTAATAAAGCTTACTGGAGCCATACCGGTTCTTCTTGAAACATCTATTGATGAAGACTTTAAGCTTCAACCGAATGCGTTGAAATCGGCAATTACTCCTCGAACACGTATGCTTCTATTATGTTCCCCAAGTAATCCAACTGGGGTTGTATATTCACGTGAAGAACTTGTTGGCATTGCAGATATTGCCATTGAAGCCGATCTCTCTATTGTCTCAGATGAGATATACGATCAACTTGTTTTTGATGGTCGTGAATCTATTTCATTTCCAACATTACGTCCGGGTTTGGAATCACGAAGTATTGTTGTAGCCGGGGTGAGTAAGACGTACTCGATGACTGGCTGGCGTATTGGGTGGACGATTGGTCCACCTGCGTTGTCGAAGGCAATGGGAAGCCTACAGAGTCAAGAGACAAGCAATCCCTGTAGTATCAGTCAACATGCAGCCATAGAGGCACTGACTGGTCCACAAGAGTGTGTCACGTTGATGCGGAATGCATTTCAAGCTCGACGAGATCTTGTTGTGAAACGGTTGAGCCAGATACCCGGTGTCAAAATTCCAGACATCGGCGGTGCTTTTTACGCTTTTCTTGATATCCATACATCATTAGGAAGACCACATGGTCCAATAGATAGCGTGACATGGTGCGAACAGTTACTTGAAAAGGAACAAGTTGCAACTGTGGCAGGAAGCGCTTTTGGTGCAGAAGGACATGTACGCATGTCTTTTGCAGCATCAGAAGAAAAATTAACGATTGGCCTTGATAGAATAGCCCGTTTTCTTAGTTCAATAGAGTGAGAAAATTGGTAGAGCAGGTTCACAAAGAGGACATAGCAGCGATTATTCTTGCTGGGGGACAAGCTCGCCGTTTAGGAGACAAAAGACCACCTGGTGGAAAAGCAGAATGTATCGTCGGTGGTAAATCACTTCTTCGTATTGTGAGTGAGGCTCTCGTACCAGTTGCTGATTCGGTTCTTGTTGTGGGTGGTGAACCACTCAAAATATCTTTTCAAAAACAGATATATGTGAAGCACATTTCTGATCATCAGCCAGGATCAGGTCCACTGCACGCGGTTCGGGATGGGCTTCGATGGATATGGCGGGAACATGTACGGCCATTGCCACAATTCGTTATTGTATCTGCATGTGACCTACCTACCATCAATCCGTTCCTTGTACTGGAACTTCTACGTCACTTTCCAAAACAAGAAATGTTGACACAGTGGGCTATTCCGCAGGTGGGACACCGGTTGCAATACCTGTTTTCAATCTGTCGCCCAACGCTTCTTGATCCATTAGACAGCTTTCTTGAAGCCGGTGGTCGTGATTTTGGCGGCTTTGTTCACGCATTGCAGAAAGTTGAGTCGAAGAGTGTACATGTCATTGGAGATCGTATTTGGCGAAAAGTAGATCCAAATGCTTGTGCTGCCCGTGATATCGATACCGCAACTGATCTCACTGTTTATACAAAGCCCACTTCGCATTGATCCAATAGAAACTCTATACTCTTGAGGGTAATTGAGAGTTGTTGAGTGCGTAGAATTTATTTCTTTTTCAGTTTTTAACGGCAGATCAGTTGACAATCATGGATGGTGTCCGAGATCATGGAAAAGATTCTCTGCGAACCGTACTCCTACGGCGGTGGCGGTGGTTTACACGGTTTCTAAAACTGCTTCTTGTCGGATTTGTAATCTTTCAATCTCCGCGGCTTACCGTATTCAAGGTGGTCCGAGATTGGCCTCTGAAAAAAGTATTTGAAGGTCTTGCTGGTCAGATTTCATCAAGTTCAGCCGAGTGGGATTGGTTTGGTCCCATTATCTACAGAGATTTCTTGATCAGAACATCTGACGGGAGACCTCTACTGGCTGTAGACCGGTTCGAAATTAATCGGAGTCCTTTGAGTTTAGCCTTCAAACCGAATGATATAGGACGAATTCGGATTGAAGGGGGAAGACTATCAACAGCTGTTTGGAATGGTGGAAGTACGATCGAGACCGTACTTGAACCATGGATAGAAAGAATTCACCAAAAAAACTCAGTGGTGAATCTACAAGACTTTGTTGGTGAACGAAATAAGGGAAATGTAGCAAAAAATGTTCAAAGTCGTATGACTGGGACTATTGAACTTGTGAATACAACAGTCGAGCTCACTGATTTGCGTGAGGGCGATGTCTGGTTGCTCAATGAATTGGCTGCAGTTATTCCATTTTCAAAGCTAACGGAAAGTGGTGCGACTTCTTATCCATCATCAGACATCATTTGCAGTGGTTCAATACAGCATGCTGAACAACCACAGTTGAAGATAACGCAATCATCTTCTCAATCCGAAAATAGTTTGCAAACAAAGAGCATTATGAGTCGAACAAACTCTATGCTTGCCCGTCGAGGTGGTTGGTCAGTTACTGTATCCGACCAAGAAACTGATGACGGTAAGTATGCGGTCGTGGTTGGAGCAACTCGTTGCCCTGCAGGTATCTCACGAGTAGTATCAAATCGTTTTGGGTGGTCGCACGTGTTGGAAGGTGTTGTAGATATCCGTGCAGATCTACTGCTCAGTAAGCCATTTCAAATGGAGCGACTTACTCGATCGGGCGATGCAGCGTCGCCGTGCACGATGAAGGGAAATATAGTAGGTCGTGATCTCTTATTTATTGATACGGTTACAAATGAAAAGCAATTTTGTGTTGAAAAAGTTGATATGCCGTTTGAGGCAACGATCTTTCCGGATGAATATGTCATTCAGAATTTCCAGGCAGAAACCAACTTAGGATATTTTGAAGCGACTGGGACCATTAAGGCACCTTCTGGTCAATCGTCTGGACCCAATCTTGTATTCCCTGGATGGCACTTACTCGAAGCAATTCAAGCTGATGACTTTGAGGCCCAAGCATCTATAGACCTTCCTTCTTTATCCAATGCGTTCCCTAGTATTCATGTGCTTCGTCCTGATGTGCAGCTGAAAGAAGGAACCGTCAATGTTGTTATTAAAAGCCAAGAAAAGGAATCCAGTCGACAGATATATTTTAAATCCGAGCTCGATCATCTGTCGGCTATGCGAGGCAAAGAAAAAGTAGAGTGGAGTACACCTTGGTCTGCTTGGGTCTATGCTCGACAACAATTTGGAGGGCAACTTCGCTTGGAAGAAGCTGGCGTATCATCAGCTTTTGCCGACGTTTCGATGAATGGAATAACAGATGCTATCGAGACAAAGTGGCGGATAAACCTCGGCCGTATTTTTCAAAACGCGAACGCACTGGTTAATTTTCAGAGTGAAGGAGAGGAGCAGTCTCTTTCAGGTATCTCACGAGGCCAATGTCGGGTCGATAAATTTCTTGAGACAGCATCTACCAAAATAACGACATCGCTCAGCATCGAAGACTTGCACTGGACGATAGGTGATCGAGAAATCTGGAATGACCAGTTAGTTGCAGCAGATTTTGATATGTTTTGGGTCGAAACAGCGGCGGATTTTTTATTGAAGACTGTCGACCTAAAGGTAGAGTCCGGTAGCGATTCGCTGGCGATTTTGCTTGCAAATGAATGTCGCTTCATTGGTGATTGGAGTAATTTCTTTTGGTCGAATAGTAGCAATCAAACAGAGGGCGAGCACGCTTCTTTTGAATGTCACATGTCAGGTAACTTGGTGACGTGGCAACAACGCCTTCTTGGTTTAAGTAAGGCTGGTGGTTTTAAAACAATCGGGTTACATACACCAGTTGCAGGAAATTTTGAAAGTAGCTGGACCCTTGGTTGTGTCGGTCAACAATTTCAGATAACACAAGCTACTGGATGCATCGAGCAACTGTCTATTCATTCTGGAAAGCATCTTATAGAGGAGCCGCGAGTTATCATTTCAGCAGTTGGTTCAATAGACCCAACTCGAGGAGTAATTAAGCTTTCAAGTGCAGAAGCATTGTCCTCTACGGTGTCACTACGAACTAATGGATTACAGATAGTTTCGAAAGGTTCTCCGAGTCAACTACTGATTGATAATATTTTTGATTCAGTACAAGGACAACTTCAGTGGCAAGTTGATCTTACAAGGCTCGATAAATGGTTGGCCGAAGATATGTCGTCAGATGCTGCTGGTCGGCTTTGGGGTACCGTAGATCTTCTTGAAACACCTTCTGGAATGAATCTTCTGATGACGACAACGGGAAGTCAGCTGGCAATTTCACCTTCCGGTATGAAAAAAAGTTTAATAGCAAATGCATCTTCAGTTCCAGTTTGGATAGAACCGCAGGTGAATGGACGTCTCGATGTGACACGACCAATTGTGGATGAAACAGATATAGATGAATTGAAGATCAATCAAGTAAAAATCGAGTCGTCAACAGTGAGTGTTGTCGCTACCGGATCGATTAGGAATTTAAGAGGACAAAGAGAAGTTGAACTTAGAGGTACGGTATTGACGAATTGGGAACAATTGTTTCGTCTTCTTTCGCCATCTTCGGGGACCATGTTAAAACTTACGGGTGGTGGCCCACAACCATTTACAGTGAGAGGGTCTCTTGGATCCGTTCAGAGACAGTCTGCCGCAGTTGATTCAGTCAAATTGCCATTCCCGAAGCAATGGCAATCGCCGCCATCAGAGAGCAATTCACCGAGACAACAATTTATTGCTTTACCCTTGAATTCACAGCAGAGTATTCGTCATGGTCTAGTCAGGTGGCTTCCTCAGATACGTGCCGAAACAACACTTTCTTGGCAGGCTGGGCATGTTGCTGATTTTCCTCTTGGCCCTGGAACACTCCCCATTCAACTCGTGGAGGGGCAATTAGCGTTTGGTCCATTTGAGATACCTGTTTCGGGTGGAACAATACGCGGATCGCCGTGGATTCAACTTCAACCATCCCCCGGTGAGCTCGTGTTACCACCGGGAAGATTCATTGAACGAGTCGCTCTGACACCTCCATTGTGTGACCAGTGGTTATCGTGGTTATCACCAATTATGCGGAGTTCCACTGAAGCGCAAGGTTTTCTGACAGTGGATACATCCGGTGGCCAGTTGCCACTCAGGAGTCCGTTCAATGGTCGATTTGATGGGCAACTTCGGCTTGAACAGTTTTCTGTCACTCCTGGTGACATGGCAGGACCACTCATAAAGCTTTTGGCAAAATTACAGAGTGTTGTTGATCCACGCTTTGCTTTTGGTGATCAGGTTGTGTTTTTACGTGCACGACCAGATCCAGTGCATGTTTGGATATCAGAAGGTCGTGTTCATCACGAGAATCTTGTTCTCGATATGGGCCAGCTTTCTGTTCGAAGCAAGGGAAGTATGGGGCAAGATGGTTCATTACTAATGCAGATAGAAGTAGCTTTTCGAGGAGATATAGCAGGAGCTACTCCAGTCGTTGCACAACTTTTACGGACTCCGTTTGTGATTCCCTTGCGCGGAACAGTTCAAAGACCTCAATTCGATGCAACCGCTTTGGATACAATATTGACGCGCATCATGCAGAACACTGCAGATGCAGTATTACGGGATGGTATCGGTCGTGGTCTAGAGGCACTTTTTGGCAATCCCCAACCGCCTGAAAATCCACCAAAGCAGCCAAATCAAACACTAACGTTTCCGGATAACGCGTAATCGCAAAGTAGTGCAGTCTGTAATTTTCAGAACAATGAATAACGTGATCAGACCGGTGCATGCCGTAGTCGTCTATTCATTCCATCAATCAACTTTTTGAGTCTTTTGGAATAGCTGAAATGTTCGACCTCCAGCGCATGTCGTGGTGAATCGACATATTGAATAGAACACTCGCGTGGTAAGATTTGCCTTTGCTTTCGAAGCCAAATTTTTGCCTGTGATGTTGTACGGTCAGCAAGAATCATTCGTGCAATGACCTGTGATTGAAGGTCTGTGATTCCCCATTGACCACTGTCTGGCTGAATCATTCCAACAACAGCAAGATCATTGTCTTCTGGGTGAAGAAAATGCATGAAGAGTTTCGGAATACTGTGCTTTGTCTTCTGCTCTAGGGCAGATATTGATGGAAACGTAAGCTTATAGCCTGTTGCTGCTATCACGACATCAATGTGTTCATGGCGTCCATCTGTGAACACCGCAGTGTTACCTTCAAACTGTGTAACATCAGGAACTGGATGAAGAGCACCGCAATAAATACGTTTATAGAGATTTTCATTAATGACAGGGTGAGTTTCCCATAGATTGTGATCGGGATATGGAAGGCCATGTTCTTCAGGAAGCCCAATCGTCCGAGCAATGGCTCGTCGACTAATGGCACGACGAAGCCATAAGGGCATGCCCATTTTAAGAAGACGTTCACCTCGAAGATCCGAAGGTCTTCCCATGAAGAGACGCGGTAAAACGTGGTAGCTTCTACGAGTTGAATGGAATGTTGTCGCGGCATGATGAGAAGATTCAACGGCGATATCACAACCAGAATTACCACCCCCAATAACAAGGACTCGTCGGTTCTTTAATGTGTACGGTACATCAGGAGACTTATAATCGGCTGCGTGAAAAACAGGGCCTGAAAAAGTCGAAACAATATCTGGTATTCGTGGTTCGTGATTATGTCCCGAAGCAAAAATGAGTCCTGCATAGTTGCGTGTGGTTCCATCTTCTAATTCAACGCACCAACCCTTTCGCCTACGATCATGCTGAAGAGGTGTAATACGAGCAACAGATTTCTGAAAAAGAATATGATCTCGTAAACCAAAGTGACCAGAATAACGATGAAGGTAATCTAAGCATTGCCTGTGGTCAGGATAGGCAGGCCATTCACGAGGCATTGGAAAGTCAGTAAATTCTGTAAGCGACTTGGAACTAATAAGTCGGGTTGATTCAAAGACTCGTGAGGTTGAGGAACCGAAATACCAATTCCCGCCAAGATCATCCTCGCGCTCAAGGCATTCGGCTTGTATGTTGCATTGTAAAAGATTTTTTAAAGCTGTTAGCCCTGAAGGACCAGCACCAATAACACACCACTTCGACAAGTTATTCATGTCTCATGCCGACAAAGTTAATGATCGAATCACTCAATGCATTCATAGTATCCTGTGTGTGGATATAGGACAGACTTATACGCAACAGACTTGAATTACGAGGAACACTTGGAGGGCGAATGGCCGGTACAAAAAAACCGTCACGGGCAAGTGATGCTGCTATTTCAACTGCTTCTTGTGGAGTTTTTAAAAAAACTGGCACAATATGTGCTTCTGCATCGCCAATATTGATTTTGTGATCCGTGAGTTTTTTTCGAAACTGAAAAGCTCTCTCTGCGAGTTTTTGTCGGCGGAAAGGTTCTTTATCAATTAAGTTTATGGATTCAATTGCGACTGCAGCAGAAGCGGGTGGATGAGCAGTAGAAAACATCCAACTACGAGCTCGATGCCTTAGAAATTCAATAAGTGTATGGTGACCGGAAACAAAACCACCAGCACTTCCAAGAGCCTTCGAAAGTGTACCGATTCGTACTGCAACGGATGATGCTATATCAGCTGCTTCAATAAGCCCACTTCCATGTGCGCCAAATAATCCTGTAGCGTGTGCCTCATCAACGAGAAGCATGCTTTGAGTGTCATGTGCAAGTTGGGCGAGGTCAGCGAGTGGTGCAATTGTGCCATCCATAGAAAAAAGGCTGTCGGTGACTATGAGCCGTCGTCTTGCAGGAATCGTCTGAAGAATCTCAGCGGCCGCTGTAACGTTGCGGTGTGGATAAATACGGACATCTGCTTGGGAGAGTCGGCAACCATCAATAATACTTGCATGATTATGAGCATCGCTCACGATAAGGTCACCAGGACCCGCGAGACATGCGATAGTCGCCGTATTAGCAGCATAACCACTTGGAAAAATGAGTGAATCGTCTGTACCAAGAAGTAAAGATAAGCTCTTTCCGAGTGTGTCATGCAGATTCGAATGACCGCTTACGAGTGGGCTTGCTCCGGCACCAGCACCTTCTGCACACGCTCCTTTCGCAGAAGCTCTTACAAGACGTGCATCACCAGCGTAACCGAGATAATCATTGGCTCCGAAATTTATGAGTGGAAGGCCATTTAATGTGACGGTACTTAATTGTCGGCCTGACCGTATTCGAACTGGTCTGAAAAGATTATCAGATATTACGGTACTCAGTTCCTCTTGAAGCCAGGTAAGGCTTTCCGGCAGCTGTTGATTTACCGGTAGCGCTGTTTGCTGAGTGATTTCATACTGACATGACATAACACGTAGTTTACTTTTGCTTGGTGAGTCGTTCAAACACTTTGAAGTGGGCAGCCGAAACCGGGTGAACCGAAAGCCTACTCCCTCGACGAAGCAATTCGAGGCCTTCGAGGGCTTTTACACCACGTAACTGCTCAAGAGAAAGTTCCTCAGGGAATATTTGAAGAAGTTTCACGTCCACCATAGACCATATTGGTTTTTCAGGTGAGGCCTTGAGGTCTTGATATTTATGACCTTTTTTCCACGCAAAATGATCTGGATATGATTCTTTTACGACTTCGACCATCCCAACAGCTGCCGGTGGTTTTGCATTTGAATGATAAAAAATCGCACGATCACCTATCTTCATAGCTCGTAAAAAATTGCGGGCTTGGTAATTGCGAACGCCTTCCCAGCACGTGATCTTGTTTTTTGATTGTGCTAGATCCTGAATAGAAAAAGCTGTTGGTTCACTCTTTATGAGCCAGTAGTGCATGGACCACTCCCCGATGACATCGAGAAAAAAATAGTGCTATCTAAGAAAAATATACCAAGTTCTATTTTTTGAAAGGTAGATTTTTGTTGTTACACAGAATTCGCTATTTTAGTGTACAAATTTACTTTGATGAGAGTCTTTACAGATGAAAATCTATTTGAGATTCATTGTGGACGCTGATCTTATTACTGGAAAAATACGGTTTCAGGAAATCTCGCTGTGGTGGTTCAGCTATTGTTCATCGATACTCAAGTATTTTGTATTAGTAGCCCAAAGACAGCTTTGTAGAAGGCACGCACAAATAAAGAAATGAAAAGAAGCATCTCAGTATTGTTGACACAAGAAAATTCCTGCAAGGTGCTACCTTTTTAGGAAGCTGCTTCTAGAAAGGTTTTCACACCAACATTTTCAGCCAGGTGACCCCTGGTACACATTCTCTATGAAACGTAAGAAATGACTCAGGTTTCACTCACAGTAGTACTTGCAGCACGAACGATTAAGTTTGTGAACAGATAAGAATTGATATGTCAATTTTTTGAATTAAAAACTCAATCTGCTTCGGATTCTTTAGAGTTTTTTGAAGGTACTGAGACTGTTGTTTGTTGGTCACATGAACGTGCATGCATGGGACCTCCTTCGCAGCATGTTTCTAAAATCATTCCGCATTGTCGGCAATGCAGTTTCGCACGAATTTCATGTGTTTCACCACCACAAACCGGACATATAGATTGTGTAGAGTTTGGCATAAATTTCCAAAAATGTGTGTGTTGTAAGAGACTCATTGTGAGGGAGTCGTGCCCTGAAAATATCCAATCAAATTGTTCGCGGCATTCTTCTTTTTTGATTCAGTCGATTGTTTGGGCCAAGTCATCCGATCCGAAATATGAAAATTATTATAATCGAACTCCTGGAGTTTGTTTTTCCTGAACTCTTTACCCTGAACTCTTGAACAGCTCGTTGAGTAAGTCAGTGACAACTCTTTATATCTCAGCAGAAAATGAGATCGGTGCCAATTCTAAAACTACTGTTGTTACCAAACACGACGATATCCTTGAATGTAAAATTTGCCTAGTCAATGTATGGAATAATTATGAACCAATACATTCTTTACAATGGCTAAGATACTATTGGCTGGTTCCTGAATTGTGCGACATCGTTGCGACACTATTGTTGGATACTTTCGAACGCAGGTGTCAGGCACGTTCGAAATGTATGAGATGTGTTGAGCGGATGTTGAACAATAAACTTTTCGTAAAAGATTACTATTTAAAATAATCGGTAACACGGACTCCAAAAATTTTTCTAAAAAAGTAATAGTCGAGAGAAACACGTAATGTATTTTCGTATCCAAAAAACATTTCAATCCTATCGAAGTGGATATTTTTTTTCAGCAAGTAACGTGTTCAAGATATTTCTTTTTTTTATCATTCTTTTTCAAAATACTGCACACGCTGTGTCACCGAGCCGCTATCAGGGCGCACGGAGGTGTATGGGTGTTACATGGACGGTCACAGTGTTCACCGAGACACTTACAGAGGCTGAGACAGTCATAAGTGCAGCTCTGAATGAAGTAACGCGACTCGAGAATATTCTGTCGGATTATCAACCAAAGAGTGAACTGTACCAACTCTCAGCTTTAGCACCCACACAATGTCCTAAACAAGTTAGTAAAGATCTTTGGGAAGTTCTTGTCCAGGCAGTAGCTTGGCGTGATCGAAGTAGAGGAGCCTTTGATCCAACAGTCGGCGTTGTGACTGATTTATGGCGGAAAGCACGGCAAACAGGGCACATGCCGTCAGCAAAAGAACTTAAAGGTGTGATGCGTTCGGCCGGACCTGAGACATTAAGATTAGACGATGCTCAAGGAGTGAGTCTTCTTGAGCCCAACATGAGACTGGACCTTGGTGGCATTGGCATGGGTTTTACGATTGATAAAGCGTTACAGGTAGTCAAAAAAAATGGTGTTTCGACAGCTATGATTGATGCTTCTGGGGATATAGGTGTGATCGGGAAGCCACCACATTCAAATGGCTGGCGTATTGAGATAGACGCACTTGGCCGGAAGTCAGACAAGAACAATCCTGTATTGAAGAATGGTTTTGCTATCACGATAGAAGATGCATCGGTCACAACGTCAGGCGACGCTTTCCAAGCGGTTGAGATTGGGGGTAGACGATATAGCCATATTGTTGATCCAAGGACGGGGCTTGGTGTGATTGGTTCAACAGGTGTGACTGTGATTGCATCAGATGCAACAACTGCTGATGCGGTGGCAACGACATTGAGTGTGCTCGGGCCAGACGTTGGTAGTCAGTTTGTGGATCAGATAGAAAATTGTGCTGCTCGTTTTATTTGGAAAGAAGATGGGCAAGTTAGGGTACGTACTACAGCCGAGTGGCCTGCCCAAATTACCAATTCTTTGCAAAGCCAAATAAAATAAGAGCGACATGAACGGTTAGCACAAGTTTATCAATCGGCTCGTCGATACCAATTGTGCTGACGCTACGCCCTGGGGTGTGCGGATACGCGGGTACGATCCGGGGGGGTTGTCGTACCCCGAAGACTTTTTGTTGTAGGAGACGCTAGCCGAGTGAGCTCTCTGAGATTGAAAAGACTTCCCTCCAGGGCGCAGCGGCAGTTGTTTCATACAGAACCAGGTAATGTTTGACGTAATGTTATGCATTGCACGCTGATCAATAAGCCTCGAAAAGATAACCTCCGTGAATAGTTGGCCACGACAATTTGCTGTTCTTCTTATATGCGTAGCAATCGTTGTGAGTGGATGTGCGCCTCGGCAACCCTTTTACTTTTTCGAGGACGGTGATCTTTCCCACTACGTTGGTGCTGTTCAGAAAATAGAATATCCAGATACATGCCAAGAACCTCTTGACGAAGCTGCTGGGTCGATGGAACCCCTGACGCTTTCAAATGCAAATTTTGATGAAATCTGGGAACTACCGCTTGAAGATGCAATTCGTACTGCACTCGAAAATGGCAAAGTGCTTCGAAATCTTGGTGGCAGATTTAGTAGCTTTGGAGGTCCACGGCCCCAGACTGGAGAACCACCAGTCTCACTTTTGACAAATCCAGACCTCACTCCGACAGTCTATGATCCAGCTCTTATTGAAACTGATCCATTCCGTGGCGTCGAAAGTGCACTCGCACAATTTGATGTGCAATTGTCAAGTTCACTGACTTGGGAACGGCAGCATAGGCCACAGAATGTCGGTGGGGTAGGAAATATAATTTTCCAACAGAATTTGGAAGGTGACACAGGAAACTGGACTACTGGTTTACAAAAGCGGACAGCAACTGGTGCGACGTTTGGACTCGCGAATGAAACGTTATACGACAATAATAATTCACCGATTCGGCAGGTGGGCGTCCCATCGACATGGACAACCAATTACGACTTTTCATTTCAGCAGCCACTCCTTCAAGGTGCAGGCCTCACATACAACCGAATTGCCGGCCCAGATGCGTTTGAGAATCTTTATGGTCGCCCCAATTTTCGCGGTGTCTTGCTTGCCCGCGTGAATGCAGATATTTCACTTGCTGACTTTGAAATTGGTGTTCGGAATCTCATTAGTGATACGGAACAGGCGTACTGGGAACTGTACTTCGCATTCCGGGATTTGGAGGCTCGTAAAATTGGGCGTGACAGTGCTCTTGAGGCGTGGCGACGAGTTCACGCCCTCTATGTCGAGCAGTCACGAGGTGGTGAAGCAGACAAAGAAGCTCAGGCGCGAGAGCAATACTTTTTCTTTCGCAGTGAAGTTGAACAGTCGCTCAATTCGGTATTTAGTGCTGAAAACAGACTACGATATATGATGGGGATATCGTCTTCAGATGGTCGACTGATACGACCAGCTGATGAGCCAACAACAGCTCGTGTGACGTTTGACTGGCAGCAGTCACTGGTAGAAGCACTTTCGAGATCAGCTGAACTTCGTCGACAGAAGTGGCGGATTAAACAAAGAGAACTCGAACTTACTGCTGCAAAAAATCTTATTTTGCCTCGGCTCGACCTCGTTGGAAGATGGCGATTCTTGGGCATGGGTAATGATCTCCTTGGTGGTAATAATGCATATGGAGCGAATGGTGCTGATCCTCTTGAAGGAACAAATGCATACGCCACGCTTCTTCATGGAGAGTTTCAAGAATGGCAAGCTGGTGCACAGTTTTTAATGCCACTTGGTTTCCGTAGAGAGCTGGCAACGGTACGGCATCATCAGCTTCAACTGGCCAAGACCCGTGCTCAACTTCAGGATGAAGAGCTTGAAGTGTCACATGCACTGGTCGAAGCAATACGAAACATAGACACAAACTTTGCCCTTGCTCAGACAAATTTTAACCGGCGAGTAGCCGCAGAGCGACAGGTTGAAGCAGTACAGGCTGCGTATGATGCTGGCACAACTACCTTTGATCAATTACTTGATGCCCAACGAAGAAGAGCTCAGGCAGAAAGTTCCTATTTCCGATCACTCGTTGATTACAATCGATCGATCGCACAGTTCCATTTCCGGAAGGGATCACTGCTTGAATATAATGGTGTCTTTCTCTCGGAAGGACCATGGCCAGGAAAAGCATACTTTGACGCCCATAGAAGAGCACGGCAGCGTGATGCGAGTCTTTACTTGGATTACGGTCACTCACGCCCAGGCGTATTCAGCCGAGGTCCTATAACACAGAGATTCGATGCTATTGGAGCCGCAGCCGATGCTCAGCAGATGCCTCCACGGGATCCAGCGACTCGTGAATTGCCCGCAGCCTTGCCAGATTTCGATGCTGAAGAACTTCCGACTCCTATACCGAATGCCACATCATCATTTCCAGCGCCGGCAAGTGGCTTCCCAGGAGAAAAAATGAATCTATCAAATTCGGTTCGGGTGAAAAAAAATTCAGCGATTGATACGGTGTCACATGTAGAAGATGCAAACCAATTACAACAACAGGCAGCGAATATCGTTACGACGGGTTGGCAAGAGCCAGTCACGCCCGCAGCGGTCACTCTCGAGACTCCAGATGCTGCTGCTGAAACACAACTGCAATAGTTGATGAGAGTCGTTATTTACGATTTTTTAGATTAATATAAATCGTATTGATATCGAATCGTTCCATGGCCATTTCATAAATTAGGGCGCTGCAGCTGGAAATGGTATTAATGCAGCTTGTTGAGCTTCCTCAAATACTTTGATATTTTTATCTCGAAGGTGTGTCAGCAGTACAGAACTTTTTTCGAGCGGACAAGCTAAGAGATACCCAATAATAGCCGGCCGAATAAAAGGGTTCTCAGAACCAAGCGTATCCCAAGTTTCAGTGACGTTGTCACAGGATTCCCAATCTTGATAACGGGATAGGTCAACAATGACTTCACGAGACAAGTGTGGCACCGTGAGTAATTCACGAGTTATTGAAATAACTCTGTTGCGAGTAATGGTGTCGGATGGGTATTCCCAGCAAAATCGTAATGCCTGAAGAAGATGTCGCTGATTGATTGGGCTAGCATCATTTCGAAATAGACCTTCTCGCTTTAAGAGTGGTAGTGTTTTTTTTCCTATGGCAATAAAAAGCCCGGCGATAATTCCATCAAGTCCGGTCTGAAAATCACTCGAGGGTTTAGTCTCTAGAGCTTCAATAAGTGCGTTGGTGCACGCTTTATGTGACTGTTTTGATGGTGCGTGAGAGAGCAGGCCTGCCAGAAGTCCATAAAATCCACGTCGCTGTTGGGGGAGCGTTGGATCGGTAAGACGATCAATGACCAAATTTAGATCAAAGGCATGGACGGAGTTCTGAACTTCTTGAAACGGAGCGAGTGCATACTCAGCATAAGCATCATTTGAAATGATAGCATTGGAGTGTTCGAGCCATCGCGCAAACCATGCTAAACGATTTGGACCGTTTAAGAAATTTTGCTTCGCTGGTGGCGCTTGGAGGACATAGCCGATCAGCATTTCATCAGCTTGAATCGCCGTCCATCCTGTAGCCGGAAGATTGAAGAGCAAAGCAGTTCCGGAAAACGAAGTCTCGACGGCGGCTTCGATATCTACAGAGGAATCTAAAGGCATCAGCGATCTGCCTGTAGAGGTAAGGATAATTTTTGAGAGAAGTGAAAATGACTGACGTCGTTGTCCCTGTGTGTCAGCCTGTGGTCGCGTTATTGATTCACCAACAGCAGCTTCACTTGATCGCAGGATGGTATATGAAATGGGTGTTTCAACAGGCCCACAAAATGGACAGGCAAATATTTTTGAGGAAAGAAAGAAAATAAAACAGCATGCTATATAAAGTGAAATTTGAAGCGACGCCCACATCATCCTCGATATGATGTTTTTCAGGCTGATCATTGCACAGAATCTCCAGTGAGTGCATATACAGCTAAATGGTTTCCGTCGGGACCCTTGAGTTCTTTGATCCCAAAGATACCAGTCACAGCTACAGGTCGAATGGAAAAATCTGCTGTCTTACCAGGAGCCATTTTTACAACAATACAATCATATAATGCTGCACCTGGTCCAAAGCAGCATTCCATATTATCTCGGACTAAGACAAATTGGGTGAGACCAGTTTGTTGAAAACTCGGAAGAATATAACCACGAATTCGAATCCGTTGTCCCTTGAGAGACACGACGCGATCTGGGAGCAAATCCTGAGAAAAGGCTGTGCCCTCATTCATTTCAAAGACAATGTCATCGAAAGATATCTCCCGAATACCGTTCTTATTTGTCTTCCATGATTGCTGTGCGTTGATTGATGGAATCTTTTGACGAACACTTTTTTCAAAAGGGACGGGCCCTTGTTGCTCTTGATTACAACCCAAAAGCAGGGATACGCCACAGAAAGCAATAAAATACCTAACGAGGAAAAGCCTCCTCAAGGTGATACAAGATGCCGCCCTCAATACCATCTTGACCGGCTGTCGGACGAACGATGAATGTGCCAGCAATTTTTTTCTGACGAGGGCTGAACGCAATACCTTTTTCATCTCGAAGATGAACAAAAACACGATCAGTAATTTTTGGATTACCCCCAAAGCAACAATCTCCTTGATCTCGTACAAGTAAAAATTGACGAATGCCAAATTGTTTTTTCCCAGGATACATATAGCCTTTGAGGAGTACTTTACGCTCATCAAGAGCTCGAGCCGAGTCCGGTATTGATGTTGCCGGCAAACCCGCAGCGGGTTCCAATAATCCAAAATGGATTCTCTCAAATCCTTCAGGAAGTTCTGTGGCATAGACCCATGTCAAATAGGAAAATCCTCCGACAAAACAAATCAAAGAAAAAAAAGTTGCTATTTTTGAAAGCCGTGAACCAGTAAGAACGTCGGGACGTTTAAAAATGTCTTGTAGAGCGACTAGACCTAAACAAAAACCAACTGCCGGTACAACCAGAAGCCACCAGTCAATAAACGCAAGTGGCGAGAGGAAAGCGAGCGTTGCTGCAGCAATTGCGGTTCCAGCCAATGCTTTATATGAATGATCCTCATTGTTTCCAGACGCGCGTTTAGTAGCTGTTGGAGGATTATCAAAAAGTCCTTTTTTCATGACTGCTGTATCGCGACTGGTATTTTCTAGCCAGAGGCCTCCGAGTTTCCTGACTGGAGAAGATAACGAGATAAGAAGGCTATAATTACAACAAGAATAAACCATGAAAACCAACGTATCAAAGGTGGTTTTACGGGGTTATTTTTTGGTATGGGAACCTTCATATCACTTAATACGGCATCTGCTACTGGCTTTGACCCTTTGCTTAAAACTCTGGAGCTATCTGTGGTGGCATCGTCGGCAACGACATCAGCCACCTGGACAGGCGATTCTGGAAGATCCATAGGTGGGTCGTCTTCGGTAGCTGTCGTGAGACCAGCAAGACCAGCAAGAGTCGCCGCTCTTCGAACAGCCTCGGGGTCTATTTCACGAAGTTTTATTAACGCCACTGCCGCCTCGGGAAGCGGACATGCTTTCATATAGTTCACTATAGGTTCGCGTACAAAAATATTTTCTGGTTTCGCGTCGGCATAAATAGTGGTTAGCTTCTTAATGACTGACCAATCTTGCCAGCGGGCAAGATCAGCAATCACGAGGTCAGCTAGTTTGGGTTCATTGAGTAATAAACGCAAGGATTCCAAAACACGTTTACGCGGTATTGTTTCTGATTCTTCTCCAAGGAAGCGAAGTGCCATCACTGCCGCATAGGTCTCCGTGAAAGGAATTTCTCGAGAACTTCGGTTAAGAAAAAGCGTATCAATGAGGTCAAGGCCGGTCGGTCCAATGAGAACAACGTAGCATGCAATGAGTGCATCTAAACCACTTCGCAGGTCGGATGAGTTTTCACCGAGATCTTCTCCAAGAAGAATTTTTTCAATTTTTGTTGCATCAGCCGGTGTTCCACAGATACCAAGCATAGTGGCGTATAAACGTCTTCTGTTTGAGGGAATATCCGGTGTCTCTATCCAATGAAGAAGTGCCGTTGGGTCCATACGGGTTTCAAGGCCACAAACATCATCGTATGGTGCGATCGCAAATTCGTCATATGCATCTCGAGCAAGGACATCATCTTTGTCTTCGAGATATTGTTGAAAAAATGCAAGGCGATCAGCACCAGATTCTGGGAGTTGATCTAGTTTTTTCAGATACCCAACAGCACGTTCTTCTATGGCAATTGGGTTTGACCAGATGAAGTCGGGTGCCTCAATTCCCATAACAAGGTAAAGGCCTCCTGGCGTAGTTGCCTCGAGCATGATTGCATGAATCAGTTTCTCTCCACCAATAAAATCAGATACAAGGAGGACGTCTTCTCCTTTTAGAACATCGATAACCTCAAATTTTGCTTGTGGTAAAGGTCCCTCAGCATTCGGTCCAAGTGCAGAAGGAAGAGGTGGCTCAACAAGGCGGGCAATAACGGCGACTTCACTTTGATTGATCTCCTGTGCAAAAGTCAGAGAGACTGCAGCACAAAAAGGACAGGCACGTGACTGCTCTATGACTACACAGAAGACCAAACTGATCGCAAGCATCAGGAAGGAGACCCGAGTAGGAACAAGGACAGAAATTTGCATGCTTTTAGTATATAAGACTCACCATGATCCTGACCGAAGGAGACGAGAATGCGAGCATTTCTGCATTTTCAGCCTTAGCCGAGCCATCGAGAGACGTCGGTCCGGTAAGCAGCTACAGCCGGCAGTAATGCCGCTAGAATCGCGATCACAATGAGGAAAGGCACGAGGAGTATTTCAGTTGTCGTGTATGAGAAAAGACCTGCTGAAACACCAGCATTGGTTGCTATCCATGGCCCAATGAGTCCGACTGTACCGTGCCCGAGTAGCCACCCGATGATTCCTCCACCAACGGCGAGAAGGATGGCCTCAATAAGGACAGTTGCCAAGACAACACTGCGACGGGCCCCGAGTGCTCTCATGATTGCCACGTCTCGGCTTCGCTCAAGAGACGATCCAACCATACTCACCAGGATACCAATAGCAGACACAATGACGACAAGAGTCGTCACTAACAGTAGTAGCAATTCAAGAGGTGTTACAAAAAGATCAAGAAGTACTCGAATTTCAGCAATTGGTAGAGCGGCTTGTGCATCGCGTCCCTCATTGATTGCATTCCTGAGACCCATAGCTGTTAGCTCTGCAGGAAGACCAGGAAGAGCAGCTGTTTCAAGTAAAATGGCAGTCACTTCGCGTTGATTGATTGGAAGAAGTCCTTCACCTGCAAATGTGTCTTCGGCTGCTTGAGGTTCCTGCGTCACATCAGTGGAATCTATTGGCTTGGCATGTCCATCCTGAAGGTAAAAGCCTTCCATGTTCACAAAGACGCCACGATCAATGGGAGTATCTGTTCTGGCAAGAATTCCAACGATCTGAAATGGATCATGTACTTTGCCATCATCAGCCCCATGAGTTGGTGCAATTTTATTATTGACTCGCAGGTTGAGTGTGCGTGCAACCTGGCTTCCTATAACAGCACTATAAAGATCCTGGTCACGAAAGTTAGATCCTGCTGAAAACTCAAACGGTTTGCCATTTCCGCGGTTGAGTCGATCAAAATACGTAGCATTTGTACCGATCACTCGGTGACCTTGGTAGTAATCACCCATACATATGGGAACAGCAGTCTGAGTACTCGTTGCCCAAATACCATCTTTGTTGTCAGGCCGTTCGCTGGCTGGCAAAAATTTTGCATATGTTGCCCATGAAATGTTTTCAATTGGCTTACTGATGAAATACACACTATTTAGCACAAGCTGAAGAGGACTGCCTTTTGCCCCAACAATCATGTTGTATCCCAAACCAGCACCAGATTCGAAGGCTTGTTTGACAATGCCACCTGTTACCAAGGTCGCCACAACAAGCGCAACACCAAGAGCCATCGACAATGCGGTGAGGCCGCTGGTGAATGTTCGTTGTCTAATATTACGCCAAGCGATGCCAAGCAGACTCATCAACGTACCTCATTCGTTGTTGGATGGACGGCCACAGCCCGATTAAAATTTTCTAGGCGGTACCGTATTGGAAACTGTTCTGCGATCTCAGGGGCATGCGTGACAACGAGAAGTGCAACGTTTTCGTCTTGGCACGTCGTCTGCAAGAGATCAATCACCTGTTGTTGATGAGCAGGATCGATACTTGCAGTTGGTTCATCGGCAAGAAGGATACGTGGACGATTCGCAAGTGCTCGAGCGACTGCAACCCGTTGTTGTTGGCCAATACTCAGGGCAGCAGGTTTATGGTGAAGACGGTCAGCGAGTCCGACTGATTCAAGGAGTGTTTCTGCACGACCTTTGTCAGCGACAGCTGATCCAAAGCTCATTGCAACGAGAACATTCTCGAGAGCAGTGAATCCTGGTAGTAAATTAAATTGTTGAAAAATGAGACCAACTCGATCAGCACGAAGTCGATCCCGCTGTGACTCAGCGAGTTTTACGATATCGAGTCCACTAATGAGAACGTGGCCGCTGTCGGGACGCGAAATACCGGAGATGACATTTAACAGTGTCGACTTCCCAGATCCACTCTGACCCTCGAGTGCGACAAGCTCACCAGCATCGATATGAAATGAAGGGATATCGAGAATAAGAAGAGGGTCACCGCCTGGCATAACAAAAGATTTCTTGACGTTTTGCAGTTCAAGTACGACAGGCGATCCATCTTTATTTTTGGTAATTGTCGGTGTGTGTTTCATGACCAAAGAATCGCTGGAAGAAGATGTAATGTCAAAAGGAGTTTTTCTAGGAGACCATTGCCTTGCAAGGTCACGAGTTTTGGAAACTCTTGGAGAACAGGATAGACGAACACGTCAATTTCACAAGATTCTGTCGGGAGGAACTTTTGATTTGTGTCATGGTGCGACAAAACCTGTGGGTGATTGAGTAGGAGTTG